>DASPMT010000255.1:0-5512 GCA_035626935.1 Phycisphaerales bacterium
TGGCGATGCTCATCGGCGAGCTCTACGAGGGGGACATCGAGAAGGCCGTGCAGGCCGCCCTCCGCGAGGTGACCGGCGCGTACGCGATCGCCGTCATCTGCGAGAAGGAGCCCGACGTGCTCGTCGCCGCCCGCAAGGGAAGCCCGCTGATGGTGGGCATCGGCAGCGACAACGAGTACATCGTCGCCAGCGACGGCGCCGCGATCATCGCCCACACGCCGCGCGTGGTGATGCTCGACGACTACAACGTCGTCAAGGTCACGCGCGACGGCTTCCACACCACCGACATCCACAACACGCCGATCTCCCCCAAGATCCAGCAGCTCGAGATCGATCTGGAGCAGATCGAGCTGGGCGGCTTCCCGCACTTCATGCTCAAGGAGATCTTCGAGCAGCCCAAGTCGGTCCGCGCGTGCATCGGCGGACGCATGGACCAGCGCGAGGGGAAGGTCGTCCTCGGCGGCCTGTCGAGCTTCGCCAAGGAGCTGACCAAGGCCCGCCAGGTGATCCTTACGGCGCAGGGCACGGCCCTGCACGCGGCCATGATCGGGCGCTACATGCTGGAGGACCTCGCGAAGATCCCCAGCCATACCGAGTACGCCAGCGAGTTCCGCTACCGCAACCCCGTGATCGAAGAGAACACCGTCGTCGTCGCGGTGAGCCAGAGCGGCGAGACCGCCGACACCCTCGCCGCCCTGCACGAGGCGAAAGAACGCGGCGCGCTGGCGCTCGGCGTGGTGAACGTCGTCGGCAGCACGATCGCGCGCGAGACCGACGCGGGCGTTTACCTGCGCGTCGGACCCGAGATCGGCGTGGCGAGCACCAAGGCCTTCATCGGCCAGGTCGGCGCGCTGGCGCTCATCTCCTTCTACATGGCGCGCAAGCGCTACATGTCCGCAGATCAGTGCATGGACATGATGAAGGAGATGGACGCGATCCCCGGCAAGATCGAGCGCATCCTCGAGAACGCCCCGCGCATCAAGAAGATCACCGAGAAGTACATCGAGCGTGAGAACTGGCTCTTCCTCGGGCGTGGTTACAACTACCCCACCGCCCTCGAGGGCGCCCTCAAGCTCAAGGAAATCTCCTACATCCACGCCGAGGGCATGCCCGCGGCCGAGATGAAGCACGGCCCCATCGCCCTCATCAACGAGGGCATGCCGGCGGTCTTCATCGCAAACCGGGGCCGCCAGTACGAGAAGGTGATGAGCAACATCCAGGAGGTCCGCAGCCGCGGCGGGCACGTCATCGCCGTCGCCACCGAGGGCGACACCGAGATCGCCAAGCACGTCCAGGACGTGATGTACATCCCCGACGTCTGCGAGCCGCTGAGCCCGATGCTGGCGGTGGTGCCGCTGCAGCTCATGGCTTACTACGCCGCCGTCGCCCGCGGCCACGACGTCGACAAGCCCCGCAACCTCGCCAAGAGCGTGACGGTGGAGTGATCGGCCATCGGTCGTTTGGATGAACCGGTAGGCCCGCGGAGCCCGTACTCTTGGGCATGATGCTCATCGCAGCCTTCGCGGCTTCAACACTCGGCCTGGCGGTGCAGCCCGCCGCGCCCGGCAACAAACGCAAGGAGATCGTTCAAGTCTCCCTCGTCGCGCGCGACACCGCCGTCAAGCCCGGCGACACCACCCACGTTGCCGTCGTCTTCGACATCGCCAAGGACTGGCACATCTACTGGCCCGGCCAGAACGACTCCGGCATGCCCACAAGCATCGAGCTCTCGTTCCCCGAAGCGAGCGGCTTCACCGCCGGCTCGCCCGCCTTCCCGCTCCCTCACCGCCACACCGAGGAAGGAGACATCCTCAACTACATCCACGAGGGCAAGGTGGTGGTCACGCTCCCGTTGAAAGTTCCCGCCACCGCCAAGGTGGGTCAGAAAGTGCCGATCACCGCAAAGGTCGAGTACCTCGTCTGCAAGACGCAGTGCCAGCCCGGCGACGCCGCCGTCACGACCAGCATCACGGTGGCGGAAAAGCCCGCGGGCAACGCCGCTGACGCAAAGCTCGTCGATGATGCGCGGGCCGCGCAACCCAAGGCTCAGTCCGACGGCTTCGACGCCGCAGCCACCGCGAAGTGGGAAGGCGATGGCGGCACACCCGCCGCCCCGCGGACCCTGGTCATCGCTGCAAAGGACACCGCCGTAACCCAGATGGCCTTCTTTCCCGCCGAAGGCGGCGCCAAGCTCATCGACCCGATCAAGACCGGTCAGGTCAAGGGGAACACCTTGAAGCTCGCCTTCGAGCCCGGTTCCAAGCCGGTCGAGGGGGTCGTCGCCATCGGAACCGGCAAGAACACCCGCTCTTGGTCGTTCAGCATGTCCCGGCCCCAGGCCGCCGCCCCGGTCACACCCGCTCCGGCAAAGTGATTTCATCCCCCCCTCATCCATACCGGGAACAATTGACCCGCACCCCGCAGCGTCCCTCCCCGCCTTTCAAGGAGCTCACATGAAGAACCTGCTGAACGTCGCCGTCATCGCCCTGGGCCTCGCCGCCGGCGCCTGCATCGTCGGCCACCACACCTCCAGCGCGACCGCCGCGGGCTACGCCGCGCCCGCGAAGGTGGGCGATACCGCTCCCGACTTCACGCTCAAGGACCTTGACGGCAAGGACGTCAAGCTCGCCGACTTCAAAGGCAAGATCGTCGTCCTCGAGTGGTTCAACCCCGGCTGCCCCTTCGTCGTGAAGAACCACAAGACGTTCGACACCATGCGCAAGCTCGCCGCCGATTACAAGGACAAGAACGTTGTTTGGCTGGCCATCAACAGCGGGGCCGAGGGCCAGCAGGGCGCCGCAAAGGCCGACAACGTGAAGGCCAAGACCGACTGGAAGATCGAGTACCCCATCCTCCTCGACACCACCGGCGCCACCGGCAAGGCGTACGGCGCCAAGACCACGCCGCACATGTACGTCATCGACAAGGACGGCAAGCTCGCCTACGCCGGCGCGATCGACAACGATCGCGGCACCAAGAAGCAGGGCGACAAGAACTATGTCAAGAGCGCCATCGATGAGCTCATCGCCGGCAAGAAGGTCACCGAGGCGACGACCGAGCCGTACGGCTGCAACGTGAAGTACGCCAAGTAAGCGACTGTCGGCATCCGCACTTGAAAGCCCCGGCCGCTCTGCCGGGGCTTTTCTCATGCCGCCGACCTCCCTGGGGCCCGTTCGTCCGTAGTTCCCCTTGTTGTGGAGTAGATTTGGATTACGTTTGGGTGTTCCACCTAAATAGGTGATTGTGCAGTTTGAATGTGTGTGGTCTATTTCAACCGGCGCGTCGGGTAGCTGTGCGTGCGCACGCGCGCGGCGCGTCGTGGACCACACCCCACACACACCGTGGTCCAAAGGGAGTTTCACGATGAAGAAGTCACAGGTTCTGGCTCTCCTTGCGCTCGCCGGCGCAAGCACGGCGTTCGCCGCGCCCCGCGAGTCGGTCACGTTCAACGCAGTGCAGTCAAACGGTCTGCAGGGCGCTGGCACCACCATGACGACGACCTTCGCCGGCTCTGACGGCGGCGGCACGTACAACGCAACCTACCTGGTCATCAGCGGGCAGTACACGGTCAACACCGCTGTCGCGTCCTACGGCTCGGAGGCGAGCATCCTCGTGACGCCCCCCAGCGGCACGCCTTTCATCGTCAACGCCTTCCAGTTCGGCGCGTTCCCCGCCGGCGCCCCGACCCAGGCGGTTCCCGACGGCGCCTACGTCGTCCCCGTTGACGCCATCACCACCGCCGGCACGTGGACGTTCCAGTTCTTTGAGAGCTTCAACGACGGCCCCGACGCGATCGACGGAACCTGGGACACCGTGACCTTCACGCTCCAGGACGGCGCCGCACCCACCGCCTCCCCCGTTTCCGGCCCGCTGAGCACGACGCGCAGCAACGTTCCTGTTGACGGCCTTGCCGCCGCCCCCGGGTACACGACGACCTTCACCGCCCCCGCCGGCGCAAACGTCCTCGGCTACCGCCTGAGCGCCCAGGCCACCGCGACCAACGCCGACGGGGCCGCGAACATGGGCGTGAACGCGACGCCTGTCAGCAACATCCGCATCGAGGTCACGCCGCCCGGCGGCACCCCGATCGCTGCCCAGCTCTTCGGCGCAAACGCCGGCTCGACGATCACCGGCGAGATCTCCATCGCCCTCCCCGCCCCGATCCCCCCGGCGGGCGATTGGACGATCAAGGTCTACACCGTCGACGACAACCCGGGCATCGACGCCGTCCTGAACTCGCTCAACCTCCAACTCCTCACCAGCGTCCCCGTCCCGACGACGGTCGCGGACCTGGGCACGGTCGTGCCCGGCACGCCCGCGACGACGACGGTCACCGGCTTCACCGCCGGCCAGACCAAGTGGGCCAAGTTCACGCTCGACCGCGACGTCGCGCGGTACCTCGAGCGCGCCCTGTCGATCGACACCGAGGGGTCGCTCACGACGCCCGCCAACAACACCTCCATCGGCCTCTACGGTTCGAACGGTGTCCGCGTCGCCACCGACTTCGCCGACGGCAGCGACTCGCTCGGAACGCTCACGTTCGGCCTCGACACCCGCTTGGCCCCGGGCAACGGCCTCGCCTACAACGGGCGTGACGGCAGCGTGCCGGCAGACACGTACTACATCGCCATGACCGTCGGCGACACCGGCGTCGGCTACGGCCCCGGCTTCTTCACCGTGGCCAACACCTCGACCGCCACCGGCGACGTGACCCTCACCGTCAACCTCATCGATCCGTCGGGCGACCTCGCCTCCGGCGCGGCCCCGACCGCCGAGGACCTGGGTGTCATCGCCGGGAATAACGGCGCCGAGGCCGTTACGACCAGCGCCGTGACGATCGCGGCCGGTGAGATCAAGTGGTGGAAGATCACCACTTCCGAAGACGCCGACCGCGTCAGCGGGTTTTACGTCGACCTCGACACCGAGGGCTCCACGCTGGTGGATACCGAGCTGGGCGTGTTCACCGTCGACGGCATCCTGGTCGGCACCGACGACGACGACGGCTCGGGCAACCTCACGGCCATGAGCTTCGGCATCGGCGGCCGCCCCGGTGTCAACGGCGGCGCCGCTCGCGACGGACGCGACGGCCTGCTGGTCGCCGGCACCTACTACATCGCCGGCGGTGACTTCAACATGGTCTTTACTGACGCCTTCGGTGTGACGACCGGCGCCGACGCCGGCGACCTCACCCTCAACATCCGCACGAACCTGCCCGCCGGTGGCCGCGGCAACCTCTGCGGCGCAGCCGACCTCGGCGGCGTCGGCGGTGTGCCGGGCGCCGATGATCGCCTCGACAACAACGACTTCGTCGTCTTCATCGACCTTTTCTTCGCCCAGAACGCGCTGGCCGATCAGGGCAGCACCGGCGGCGTGCCGGGCGCCGACGGCGTCTGGGACAACAACGACTTTGTCGTCTTCATCGACAACTTCTTCACCGCTCCGGCTTCCTGCCGCTGAGCGCAGCCTGTAGCCTGACAGGACCCAAGCCCCGGCCCCTCGGCCGGGGCTTTTT
>DASPMT010000256.1:0-3128 GCA_035626935.1 Phycisphaerales bacterium
TGTTGCCCAGGCACGTGATCGCGCCCATGCCGGTAATGACGATGCGCGGGGTTGACGACGGACGGCTGGCCATGCCACAGTGCTCCCGGGAGAGCGCGGGCACGAAGGGGACCGAGCGCTCCTGCTACTCTAGTAGGGCGAAGTTCGCGTCGTGGATCGTCCGCAGCCGAATGGTCCGGGCAACGGCGCAGCGCCGGAGCAGGGTGACACCCCTCCGGTCGTCACACCCTGCCTTCGCCGCAGTCAGTTGATGCCCTTGGCTTGGCAGATGTAATCGATCGCCTGCCCGACGGTGGTGATCTTCTCGGCCTGCTCGTCAGGGATCGACGTTCCGAACTCGTCCTCGAACTCCATCACCAGCTCGACGGTGTCGAGTGAGTCGGCGTTCAGGTCCGACTGGAAGTTCGTCTCGCGCTTCACGGCCGCCTTCTCGGCACCCATCTGCTTGCAGACGATGTCGATCACCTTCGCTTCGATCTCAGACTTGGTCACGAGTGGCTCCAGAAGGCGGGCGAGGGCCCGCGGGCGTGTGCGTGGGGATGCCGAAAACGGCGGGTCCAAATATAGCGATTCGGCCACAGGGGTCAAAGACCCGATCATAGACCGTACTAAGGTAAGTGATCGGCCCAGTTGGGTGGCGGCCGGCCGGGTATCGGGCGTGGGGGTCGGCACAGACCGGCGCGGCAGTGACAGGCGCGCGCCGAGTTCCCTTGACCGCGCGTCGGGCGGCGTCGATGAACCCGGCGACCGGCGCGGCGGCGCGCCGGCACGCACAGTGGACGGAGCCGACGCTGCATGTCACAGATGCCCAAAGAGCCCGATGCGTTCGCCGAGCAGGTGGTTACGATGCTGCGCAAGATCCAGCCCGACTACCACATCGAGCTCACCGGCCCGCGCGAGATGCTGGTCAACGGCCGTCGGCTCGACCTTGAGAACCTCTACCGCCTGGTGAACCACGACCCCGGACGCGGCACCGAGATCGTCGAGCACTACCTCGACCAGCTCTTCAGCGGCGAGGCCAACATCGTCGGCGGGATGAGCTTCGACCTGGTGCGCGGGCGGATCATGCCGCGCGTGCAGCCGGAGACCATCTTCAATCATCTGGCGCGCGAGCAGGTGGCGCACGTGCCGTTCGTCAACGGGACGGTCATCGTGTTCGTGATCGACATGCCGAACATGACCATCAGCGTCACCGCGGAGCAGATGATCCGCTGGGGCGTCACCGCCGACGACCTGGAGCAGGTCGCACGCGACAACCTCGCAGAGGCGAGCCAGGAGCTCGAGCTCCAGGTCGTCTCGAGCAAGGAGGGCGGACGGGCGATCGTGATCGCCCAGCAGGACGGCTACGACGCGGCGCGTCTTCTGCTTGAGCCGCTGTACCACAAGCTCGGCTCGCGCCTGGGGGGCGACTTCTATGTCGCCACGCCGGCGCGTGACATGTTCGTCGCGATCTCGATGGGCCCGGACGTCTTCGTGCAGCGCCTGGCAGCCCGGGTGCGGGAGGACTTCAAACGCCTGCCCTACCCGATCAGCCCGGAGTTCTTCCTGGTCACCCGCGACGGGGTCGCGGGCACGGTCGGCGACATGCGCAGCAGCGAGGCAGCGTAACCGCACCGCGGCAACCGGACTGCTGCCGGAGCACTCTTCCATATTCTTTGGCGGCCGGGCTTGCGCCCGGGGCTCTTACCATGGCAGCATGTGGAAGCTGCTGATGCCGCTGGTGGTGCTGGCGCTGGTAGTCGCCGCTGTGCTGGCGATGGACCGGCCGCGCAAACGGGCCGACGTCGTGGTCCTCAACGGCGGCGACGCGAGCACGCTCGACGTGACACGGGTGAGCTGGCAGCAGGACAACCGCATCGTCAGCTCCCTGTGGGAGGGGCTGGTCCGCAACGACGTGTTCGACCCGGCCTTCGGGAAGATCCCTGGGATGGCCGAACGCTGGGAGCTCGGGCCTGACGGACGCACCTGGACGTTCCACATCCGCTCGAACACCGCGTGGAGCAACGGCGCTCCGTTCTCCGCGAAGGACTTTGTGTTCTCGTGGCAGCGCGGCCTGCTCCCCGACACGCCCAGCGACTACCAGGGCCAGCTCCACCTGATCAAGGGGGCGCGCGAGTTCACAGCCTGGCGGACGGCGGCGCTGGAGGCGTTCGCCAAGGAGGGGGCAGGGCGCGAGCGACCGGCGGAGGCCGCGGCGCTGTGGGCCGAGACGGAGCGGAAGTTCGACGAGCTGGTGCGGCTGAAGGCGCCCGACGACCGGACCCTGGTCATGGAGCTGGAGCGACCGGTCTCTTTCTGGCTCGACCTGTGCGCGTTCGAGCCGTTCTACCCGATCTTTCCTCCGCTGGTAAGGGCGTACCAGACCGTCAACCCCGTCACGGGACGCATCGATGCACGATCGGACTGGACGCGCCCGCCACTGGTGGTGACCAACGGGCCGTTCAAGCTGGTTGACTGGAAGTTCAAGCGCGAGATGCGGATGGAGAAGAGCGAGCACTACTGGAACCGCGCCAAGGTGGGTGTGGACTCGCTCTCGGTGGCCGTGGTGGATGACCGCAACGCACAGGTGGTGGCGTTCCAGACCGGCGCGGTGGACTTCAACTCCGACCTGCTGGCGGACTACAAGGCGGAGATGGTGCGGCAGTACCGCGCCTGCCTGGCGGAGCACGCCGACAAGGTCGCCGCGATGGAAAAAGACGGCGTGGACGCCATCACCATCGCCCGCCGGCTGCCGCCCGACAAGCGCCTGCACATCCACCCGATCCCCGCGTTCGGCACGTACTTCTACAACTTCAACTGCCTCCCCAAGCTCCCCGACGGGCGGGACAACCCGTTCCACGACCCGCGCGTGCGCCGGGCGTTCAGCATGGCGGTCGACCGGAGAAACATCGCCGAGAACGTCAAGCGGTGCGGGGAAGTGCCCAGCGGCGTGCTGGTTCCGAGGGGATCCATCGGCGGGTACACCTCACCCGCGGGCGTGCCCCACGACCCTGAAGGAGCGAGGAAGCTGCTGGCGGAGGCGGGCTATCCCGGCGGCAAGGGGTTCATCACCGTCGAGATCCTCTTCAACCGCGACATGGGCCACGACTTGATCGCCGAGGCGGTCAAAAAGGACTGGGAGAGCCAGC
>DASPMT010000257.1:0-9582 GCA_035626935.1 Phycisphaerales bacterium
ACCTCGCGCGGCGTGATGGTGATCCGCAACGAGCGGGCCAACAACGGCGCCAACGTAGACGCCTACCCCGCCGACCCCGACCCCCGCCCGCGCCGGATCGACGAGATCATCTTCGCGGCCATCGGCAGCTACACGAGCCAGCAGCAGCCGATCACCGTCGACGGCACGCCGGTCTCGTCGTCGGAGGCGATGATCTACTACGGGCACGGCGCCAGGCAGAACCCGCAGGCCGCCGGCGCGTCGGGCTTCAACTCGCCGGTCCTCGTCAGCGACACAAACGGCTCCGCGCCGCCCCTGGGGGTGAACCCCGGCGCGGGCGGATCGAAAGTGAACCAGTACGCTTCGGAGTGGACGCTCGTGCGCCGCGCCTTTGTGATGGCGCCGCCGGCGACGCAGCGGGCGCGCCAGGTTCCCGGCGGCCTGGGCTTCGGCGGGCCGATCACCATCCGCGACTCGGCGCTGGAGATCTCGGGCCTCCCGGCGGCGGCCTCCCCTAACCGGTACGACGCGGCCAACTGGCAGTCGCTCACCACGTTCGCGCCGAGCTTCACGCTGCGCGGGAACGGCGTCTTCCCGGCGCTCTCCAGCGGCGTGGTGGACATCATCGCCATGGACCTGCGCACCGTGGCGGCGCAACTCACCGAAGCCGCTTCGGGCGGCAACCTCGGCGCGTCGTTCTTCATGCACGACCAGTCCACCGAGGTGCCCGTCGGCGGCATGGGCGTGCTCAGCGCCCAGTACCAGCACATGTGGATGCGCGGGCTGCTCCCGGCCGACTCAGACAACGGCGCCCGCATCCGCGTCGAGACGACGGTGCCGGACTTCCTCAACTTCAACGGCGCCGCCGCGACGCCGGTCGAGCGTGCCGACCAGTTGATGCTCACCAGCGGCGCGTTCCTGCCGCGCTGCAGCGAGTTTATCGTCGAGTACTCGTTCGGCGCAGCGCGCACCGTGAGCACCGGGCCCAACGCCGACGTCGGCGCCGTCTATTGGCACGGCCTTGACCGCTCCACGGGCGTGAACACCGCCGGCAACGACTACGGCCGGCGCGTGGTGCGATACCAGGACTGGGTGTCCGCGCCCAACGGCGGCATGATCGGCGGCCTTGTGCCGGTCCGTTCACCGGGGGCGCTTCCGAACGGCTTCACGCAGTCCACGTGGGGCGTTCAGCCCGACCTGATCGAGCCCCCCGCGGTTGGCGCCTGGGGCACGGGCTCTACCTGGAGCTACAACGGCACCTCGTCGTACGCGTTCTTCGGTCTTAACGACCCGCTCTACGCGCCCCGCACCGACCTGCTCGCCAAGGACGTCAACGGCGACGGCAACTACGACTGGGCCGACGGCGACATCCTGCAGGAGCCCGAGACCCTGCCGTGGGTGCGCCCGACGATGATCCGCGTCACCCTCACGATCTGCGACCCGACCGACCCCTCGATCGAGCAGACGTTCCAGTTTGTGTTCGACCTGCCCAAGGACGCCCGCGGCGTTTCGATGTAACCCGCGAGCGTGCGGTTTGAATCGGGGGGGATAGCAGCGCCTGACTCGACCGGCCGCGCCTAGGCGCGGCCTGGAGCACGACCATGCCTCACAGCAACACACCGGCAACCCGCATGTCCGTCAACCCCGTGGCCGCCAGCGACGCGACGCGCCTCCGCGTACTCGCGGGAACCCCGCACAGCCGGCGCGGCTCGGTGCTCGTCCTTGTAGTGGGGGTCCTCGCCCTGCTGGCGATCATCATCGTCGTCTACACCTCCGTCGGCCAGGCCGACGTGCGCGGGGGGCGCGCGCTCGTGAACCAGGCGCGCATGGACGACCAGAGCCGCGCCATCAGCGAGCACCTGCGCGACGTCATCGGCGCCGACGCGTCGGCGACCCGGGTGCAGGCGGTGTACACCGGGCCGGGGGACCCGGTCTACTACGCCGTCCTGGAGACGACCGACTACCCATACACGGACCCGGCGGTGCGTTCGATGCTCATCCCGTCGCTGCTCTCTCAGCGGCCGGACCCCCTTCAGACCGACGCACGCCCGCTCGTCGCGCGGTTTGATCCCGCCGGCACCATCTCGCAGGGGTGGGTGGGTGGCGGCAACAACCTCGACCCGCGCGTCACCAGCGATCCGTTCCTGGCCACGATCGAGCCTACCTGGGTCAACCGCGACCTCAACACGCTGCCGACGGTGCCCGACCCGTTCGCGCTCATGGCCCGCCACCGCGACTGGGGCCACATGTCGCTGGTGAGCCCGAGCGGTCTTCCCGTCAACCTCGCCAACCTGCGCGGCCGGTTCCACGCCCCGTCGGGATTCACACCGGCCGGCCCGTACACAAACGCCACCGAGCCGGCGATGAGCGACTGGATGTACACCTGGGCGCGCGCGAGCAACTACTCGGCGACGCCCGGCGTCGTGCAGCCGACGCTCGACCAGTACAACTCGCCCGCCACCTGGTCCAACGACCGGCTGGAGACGTTCCGGACGACGACCTGGAACCCGCAGTCGCTCTCGGCGAGCGACGTGAAGTTCATGGGGAACATGCTCGCCGACGCCGACGGCGACGGCTTCTACGACGCGCTCTGGCAGGAGCTTGTCGACGTCTCCGACCCCGCGTCGCCGTCGAGCCTGCTGCAGGGAGGCACGGGCTACCGCTGGTTCATCGCTCCGCGCATCATCGACCTGTCCGGCCTGGTCAACGTGAACACCGCCACGAGCATGGCCGTCCCGCCGGACATCGAGAACCCAGCGGGCATTACCCCCAGCGACATCGACCTCGAGCGCCTGCTCACCCTCGCCGACGTGCGCCAGTACTTCGGCATCCACCCCGACAGCGCCTGGGTCGACGCCGGGAGCTACAACGCGCCGCGCCGCATCACCGAGGCGGGTCACGCCGCCTTCGCGGGCATCCTTGAAGCACGCGTCACCGGCCTGGCCGAGGTGGGCGAGAACATGTTCCAGGACATCGTCGGCCCCGACCTGGTGACGCCGCCGTGGCTGGTGAACGTGGGCGTCGAGCGCCCGACGGGGGTCACCGGCAACGGCGTGCTGCTCGGCTCCGTCACACGCAACCAGCTCTACATCCTCGGCGGCAAGGACGAAACGACCGGCCAGCTCCGCACCGACAGCGCCGACAACCCGCTGCTGAAGCAGAACGGCGGCTTCGGTTTCGGGGACGAACGCGACCTCCGCGCCTTCGGCTTCGTCAACGACCCTCGCACCTTCTCGCGCCTGGAGGCTGTCGCCAACGCCGACCCGCGCTACGCGCTGATGAGCCCGCTCCGCTCGCTGCGAGACCTGGTCACCGACCGCGACGCGGGCACGCTGGGCAACAACGCCTCCATGGTCACCGTCTCCGGAGAGACGGTGCCCCGCGCCATGGCGCAGTTCTTCACCGACCCGCGCCACCTGCTCACCACCATCAGCGGCTCGCGCCCGCTGCGCTACGCCCACTTCCGCCTCGCCGCGGCGGACGATCCGAACGCACAGTTCCCCGTCTCCGACGGGCTCCCGTCCACGGCGGACAACCCGCTCCCGCAGAGCGCAGCCCGCGCCGACATCGTCCCCCTGCTGCGCAACGCCGTCGCGATCACGCCCGATGCGTCTCGCGGCATCTTCCCCGTCTCGGCCGCGAACGAGATCTTCCGCAACTACGCGCTGGCGCTCTCGCCGTTCCTGGACAACCACGAGGTGTGGAACGCCGCGACGGGCGGCCAGCGCCGCTCCAACACCCTGTCGTTCGGCGGCGTGACCTACCGCACCGAGACGACCGGCATCAACGTGGGCGAGACCGTCCCGGCGTCCGACGGCGTCACGCAGCAGACGCCCGCCCGGTTCACCGGGCGGGCAGCGGAGATCGCCGTCCGCACCGCGGCCCACATGACCGCCAACCTCATGGCGACGCAGGACGACACCCGAGCCACCGGCGCCGCCAACCAGCCGCCCGACAACCGGCCGATCGCCGCGACGGTCCTGCTGGACGACTCAAAGCGCGGCATCGTGGGTTCGACCACCTATTCCACCGGCGTGCGCGCGTTCCCGTATTGGCCGCAGTCGCTGACCGGCCGCCTGACCGACAACAGCACCCTCTCGCCCAACGCGATGGGATCGACCCGCGCCGACGCCAAGGCGTACCCGTTCGACCTGGACATGGGCATCACCGCCAACGGGCGCGGCCTCTTGGCAGGCGAGGACGGCACCAACCAGATCACCGACGGCTACGCGATCAACGTGTTCGCGGCCCAGCCGCAGCCGTTCATCACCGCCGCCGTCAGCTTCAACATGTACTACGACGCGCCGCTGGCCAACGGCGGCGACAGCCGCGGGACCGGCCCGGCCGACCGCGACGGCGAGTGGGAGCCGATCCTCGACCCGATGAGCGGAGCAACCATCGGCACCAACCCGCTGGGCATCACCATCGACGGCACGATCTCCTCGGCCAACCAGGATTTCCTGATGGAGATGGTGGCCTTCCAGATCACCAACCCGTTCGATGTCTCCATCACGCTCGGCGACCCGGCCGGCGGCTTCGCGTACTACATCGAGTTCGGCGGCAAGACCTACGAGGCGGCCAAGTACGACGACACCGGCGTCCGCACCGGCGCCATCACGCTCCTGCCGCGCCAGTCGGTCTGCTTCTACGTGCTCTCGCAGACGCCGCAGCAGATCCTCACCCGATGGCGCGCGGCCGACCCGTCGATCGACGCGCTGGCGACGCCGGGCAACAACGTCCTGCAGAGCTGGCTGAAGAAGCAGCTCACGGTGGTCTCGTCCAACTCGGTTGCCGCTTACCGCACCGTGCAGGTGGACCCCAGCACCGGCAACCCGGTGCCGACGGGGGCGGCCGTGCACGAGTCGATCGCTTCGTCCGCCACGACCGACGCGAACAAGGTCGTCCGCCTGTGGCGCGTGGTGACCGACAACGGCGGCCCGGGCGGCGAGAACGCCACGAGCAACGACGTGGCGAACGACTACCTCGTCGATCGCCTGCGCGATCCCAACTACGGCACCGGGACCCGCGCGGCGCTCTACCGCCGCCTTGACTCGGGCAACCAGCGGTTCACCGGCATCGATGCCGGCCCTGAGCCGAGCGAGCCCGAATACACCGGCCCCGCGTCGCAGCGCCAGAACACCGGCTACGCCATCACGCTTTACGGCGCCATCCGCCGGCGCGTGGACCCCGACGGCGGCCCTCTGCCGGGCGCAACCAACGAGACGCTGACCGGCGTGATCCCGGCCTGGTGCATCGAGGCCAAGCACTCTTCGACCTACGGATTCGATGCGCCCACCAACGCCAAGAACCTCACCGATTTCAACCCCAACTTCCCTGACAGCGGCAACATCAGCGGCATCGGGCCGAGCGTCTTCACCGACGGCAACTACGGCTCGACCACCTTCCGTCGCATGATCGGCGAAGGGATCAACAACACCGCCTTCACCACGGCCGGGGTCCATCCCGCCCGGCGCAAGGGCGATAACACACCCGGCGACCCCGATACGGATCGGATCGGAGACGACTTCGCCGGAGTGAGCTGGACCGCCGGGCGCAAGGCGTCGCAGTTCCCCGTCTACCCCCGCCGCAGCGGCACGACAATCGATACCGAGGTGGTCAAGCCTCCGCTGCGTCCGGCGGACCTGCTGATGCCGTGGGCGGTCGGCCCGTACCAGAACCCGACGGCGACGGTCACCGGCACGACCCTCGAGGCCCAGCTCGAGGCACGCCACACGACCCTCTCCGAGGCGATCGCGCAGGGCATGAACTACAGCCGCTCGACCAACGACAGCACCTACGAGTTCCAGATCGGCAAGGTGCTGGACCGCTGCCACCTGCCGACTGACCGGTTCGTGCCGTTTAATGACGTCGACAACGACGGCGCCTGGACGTACAACACCGGCGGGCCGGACCCGATGATCGCCAACGGCATCCCGTTCGCGCTCAACATCCTCGACCGCTTCCGCACGACGCGCTACGGGTCCACCACCAGCGTCGCCGCCGGCACGCTGAACATCAACACTGCTCCGTTGACGCCCATGCGGATGCTGCCGATGCTCACTCCGGCGTCGGCCAACGTGTACGGCAACGACCAGTTCGGCCTCAAGGGCCACTGGATGAACAGCGACAGCAGCGCCCTGTCGCTGAAGATCAAGGACGAGGCGGGCAACACGACCAACAAGTCGCTGTGGAAGGCGACCGACACCGACCGGTGGGACGTCGCCGCGACGCTCGCCGCCTACCGCGACAAGCAGGCTGTGGTGGTGCGCGGCGACCAGGACCACGAAGCGGACGGCAACCGCGTCTACGCCGACTTCTCGCCCCTGAACGACGGCAAGTCCGACACCGACGCGTCCTTCCGCGGCGGGCGGCCGTTCATCACCAACGTCGTCAACTCGCGCACCGAGCCGGGCTTCAAGTCGATCGGCGAGGTCATGCTGGCGATCGTGCAGGACAACACGGTCCGCGCCGGCGGGCAGAACCTCGACGCCGCGCACCTCAAGCAGCTCGGCATCGACCGTGCCGAGGCCGTCGACAACACCAACTCGCCGTCCAACTTCCAGGTGCCGGTGACGCAGATCACCGGCAACGCCACCCCGAGCGTCCTGGGCGTGACCCAGGGCACGGGCCCGGCCCGCGAGCAGGCGATCGGCTGGACCAACCAGGCGTACATCAAGCCGGCGACGGTCGGCCCCGGCAACCACTTCGTGCACGGCGGCAAGTCGTCCGACTACGACCGGAAGGTGGGCATCGCCAACGCCCTGATGAACTGCATCTCGACGCGCTCGGACCTGTTCTGTGCTTACTTCGTGGTCCACGGCTACACCGAGGCCGACGTTCAGGGGCTTGAGCCCTGGACCGGCAACGGAGCCGCCCCCGACGAGGACCGCTACAACCGTCCGATGACCCCCAGCGTCCAGCGCCGCTACATGATGGTCCTTGACCGCAGCCAGTGCACCCGCCCCGGCGACAAGCCCAAGGTCCTGATGTTCGAAGAGCTGCCGGTGAAGTGACAGCTACGCTCTCGTGGTCACAGACGGGCCCGGGAGCCGCACACGGCAAAGCGTTCCACGCACGTCCGCGGCTTCAACGCTGCGGGCGTTTTCATTCCGGCCTACCAGTGGACACACAGAGGCACGCCGGCGACGGTGTGGAGAGCGATTTCCGCTGACATCATCAGTGGAACAGACTGCGGGAGCCAATCGCCGGCACGATTCCGGCTGGGGGCGAAGCCTAGAGTCGGGCAGTTCAGGGTGTAGCTCAGTTTGGTAGAGCGCGGGGTTTGGGTCCTCGAGGTCGCAGGTTCAAATCCTGTCACCCTGATTTACCGGCGGGTGTGCGGCCGCTCGGAGCGCACGGCGACCGTCGCACCGAGGAGACACCCATGACCCGTTACCTGTTGATTCCATTGGTGTGCGTGCTTGGCGCTTGTGCATCGCCGCAGCAGGCCGGAAGGTCGGCGTTGCCGGCGGGAGGACGACAGATGGACCTCGGCAACTTTTCGGTTAGTCTGGCGGTGAAGGACATCGCCGCGTCGCGGGCGTTCTACGAGAAGCTGGGGTTCGCCGTCGTCGGCGGCAACCAGAAGCAGAACTGGTTGGTCATGCAGAACCAGACCGCGACCATCGGGCTCTTTCAAGGGATGTTCGACAAGAACATCCTGACGTTCAACCCCGGCTGGGACCGATCCCGCAATACGCCGCCCGACTTTCAGGATGTGCGCGAGATCCAGAAGGCGCTGCAGGAGCGAGGCTTGAAGCTGACAACCACGGCTGATCCCGGGACGACCGGCCCGGCGAGCGCAACCCTGACCGATCCAGACGGGAACATGATCCTCATCGATCAGCACGTCCCAAGCCCGATGAAGTAAAGCTCTCTAAGCGATTCGCCATTCGTGGCCGGGCCGCTACTACGCGATGGACCCGCTGCGATACCCTGCTGCCGTGCCAGAGGACGGACGCATGACGCAGCAGATTCCCGGCCGCAACCCGCTGCGGGCGCTGCTGCGTTCGCGGCCTGCGGCGGTCGGTGTGGGGATACTGGCTGCCATCCTCGCGGCCTGTCTGTTCTCGCTGCCTTGGACCTTGGGCCACGTGCGGGAACCTGGGCTTGCCGCGCTTGGGGAGGCGCAGCCGTCCGGTCCGCGCTTTGACCGCCAGAACCGGGCCGCGCCGCGTCTGCCGCCATTCTGGGCCACCGGCGAGCGTTACGAGCCCGAGCTTCTGCACGCGGGAAGAGACGCGGCGTTGCGCTCCGAAGCGGATCGACGCGGGGTGCCGTTCGACAAGCTGGCTGAAGATGGGTTCGCTCCCACCGAGGCACAGGCGGCAGCCGCGGCGCCGCGTTTCCTGCTGGGGACCGACCACCTGGGTCGCAGCCTGGCATCACGCGTGCTGGTCGGAGGAGGGATCTCGCTCCTGATCGGGCTCGCCGCCGCGGCGTTGAGCGTGGTGATCGGCACCCTCTACGGCGCGGTCGCCGGGTACGCCGGAGGGGCTGTCGACGGAGTCATGATGAGGATCGTCGACGTGCTGTACGGGCTGCCGTACGTGCTGCTGGTCGTGCTGCTTGCCGTCGCAGTCGACGGGGCGCTTGGGCGCTGGCAGTCGGCTCGGGTTGCGTCGGTCAACGAGCGGACGCAGGCGATGGTGGACAGAGAGCTCGCCGAACTGCCGGCGGATCAGCGCACCGATGCGGCACGGCTGCGGGCTCTCGGCCGTGCCAGGGCGGTGCTCGGCTCGGGGGAGTTGACGCCCGCCCAGTCACAGGCGGTCAACCTCGTCACCCTTCTGGTCGCGATCGGCGGCGTGAGCTGGCTGACGATGGCGCGCGTCATCCGCGGGCAGGTCCTGAGTCTGAAGGCTCAGCCGTTCATGGAGGCGGCCCGCGCCATCGGCGTGCCGGTGCGCCGCCAGTTCAGCAGGCACCTGCTGCCCAATCTCGTCGGGCCAATCGTGGTGTACGCGACGCTGATGGTGCCGCAGGCGATCCTGCAGGAGAGCTTTCTGAGCTTCCTGGGGATCGGCGTCAAGCCGCCGCTGCCGAGCTGGGGGAACCTCGCCGCCGACTCGCTCGGCGAGCTCAACGGCGTTCGCTCTCACTGGTGGTTGCTTCTGTTCCCGTGCGTGTTGCTCGGGCTCACGCTCCTGTCGCTCAACTTCGTGGGCGAGGCCGTGCGCGAGGTGATCGACCCGCGCCTCGGGGTCCGCCGCGCTGGGGGCGACAAGTGACCGGATCCCCTACGCGCGAGCCGCCCGTGCTGAGGGTCGAGAACCTTGCTGTCTCGTTCGGCGGACGCGACGGCGCCCCGGCCGTGCGGGCGGTCACCGCAGCCAGCATGACTCTTTATCCGCGCCAGACGCTCGCGGTCGTCGGAGAAAGCGGGAGCGGAAAGAGCGTTACGGCGCTCAGCGCCCTGCAGCTCATCCCGCGGCCTCCGGGACGGTTTGACCGGGGGCGGATCCTCCTGCACCCGGAATCGGGCGAGGGAGGCGCTCCGGGCTCGCCCGCTCGCGACCTGCTGACCCTCGGCGAGGACGAGATCCGCGCCGTCCGGGGCGGAGAGGTCGCGATGATCTTTCAGGAGCCGATGACATCGCTCAA
>DASPMT010000258.1:0-3583 GCA_035626935.1 Phycisphaerales bacterium
GCGTTCAAGGTCAAGAGCGCAGACGGCAAGAGCACCGACTACCACGCCAGCGCCGACCTCACCGGCCAGGCCAACCACCTGGGCGCGACGATCAAGGCCGACATCATCAAGCAGAAGCTGCCGACCAACAACGGCGGGTACGCGGCGCTCAACAGCGGGGGTTCGTCGTACGGCAAGTGGGACAAGCGCGTCTACACGCAGCTTACCGGCGGCGACGAGGCCGGTCACGGCGGCCACCCGATCGACCTGTGCCGCTACCAGATCGCCAACAACTACATGGGTCGGGTCCCGCTGATCAACAGCGGCGGCGAGAGCAAGGGCGCCGGCGACCTGGAGGAGGCGGTGACGACCGCCGTCATCAACAAGCGAGCCGGCGGCATGGGGCTGATCTCAGGGCGCAAGGCCTTCCAGAAGCCGATGAAGGATGGCGTTGCGCTTCTGAACGCCGTTCAGGACGTATACCTTGACAAGAGCATCACAGTCGCCTGACCGGTCGGGCACGAACCTCAACGCGGGTTAACCCGGTGGGCCTTCGCCCGGGGTTGGTTTTTGCGGCGCAGGTGTGGACGACCGACCAGTCGGTCGGTAGCATTCGCCAGTGCCCCAACAGCCCCGCTCAGTACGTGCGAGCCAAGCCAGCGCGCCCGCCGCGTCTGTCCTCCCGCCTGAGTCCGGCGCACGAGTACGGGCTGCGAAAGCGCCCGCCTGCGCGCCGCCCGATGATCCGATCCTCGACGCCGCCGAACGGGTCGCTCAGCGCGACGGGGTCGGGCGCGTCACGCTCGATGCCGTGGCGAAGGAGGCGGGCCTGAGCAAGAGCGGCCTGATCCACCACTACCCAAGCAAGGACGCGCTCATCGGCGCCATGGTGCTGCGCAAGATCGACGCCTGGGGGCGCGCGTGCGACGCGTCGATCGCCCGCCGGCAGGGCGAACGTGCCGGCGCCACCCGCGGCCTGATCGAGGCGTGCTTCGAGTGCCCCGAGAGCGAGGGCAATCTCGACGAAGAGGACTCGCGCAACCGCGGTTGCGTCGTCATCGCCGCGCTGGTGCACGACGCAAAGCATATCGAGCCCGTCCGCAAGGTTCACCGCCGCATCGATTCCAAGATCGCTCAAGACAAGCTGCCGCCCGGCCTCGCCGACGTCGTCCATCTCGCCCTCAACGGCATGTGGTTCAACTGGGTGTTCAACCTCAGCGAACTCGACGAGCAACGCCTTGCCCGGGTTCGTGCGATGCTCGAGCGCCTGATCGACCACCCTGAGATCCTCAGCGGCGGCCGCGCTCCCGCGGCCGCAAAGTCCAACGTCCCCGCACCCAAGCCTCGTTCCAGAAAGCGAGTCTCATCGTGAAGCGTTCCGCAATCATCGCCGGCGTCGTGCTGTTCGGTGTCATCTTCGCCGCCGGCGCGGGGCTGTACATCAGCAAGCGCGTGCAGAATCACAACGCAGAGAAGAACCAGCAGCACATGGAGCCCATGGCCTCGGTAGAGGTCGTTGAGGCGAAGACGATCCCCTTTCAGCCGACGGCGGACCTGACCGGCACGGTCTTCTCTCGGCGCACCGTTCGTGTGCAGAACGAAGTTGCCGGCGTGGTCAAGAAGGTCAACTTCCAGTCGGGGGACGTCGTCGAGGACGGGCAGGTGCTGGTGGTCATCGATGACTCGACCGACGTCGCCGACATGCGGGCCGCGGAGGCTTCCGTCCGGGTGAAGCAGGCGGACCTGCGCGTTGTCGATGCGAGGATCGCGCTGGCGCAGTCGGAGTTTCGCCGGCAGGAGCAGGCCCTGCAGGTCGCGGCCACAAGCGCGATGGAGCTCGACCGTGCCAAGGCCGAGGTGGACAAGGCGGCCGCTGACAGGGCTCGGGTGCAGGCGGAGATCGATGAGGCGCAGGCGAAGGTGGAGCAGATGCGGGTGCGCCTGGCGAAGTTCACGCTGCATGCCCCGTTCAGGGGGCGTGTCGGGATGCGCTCGGTGCACGAAGGCCAGTTCCTTCCGCCGCAGATGGGGATGGGGGGCGACGCCGGCGCCGTCGCCGTGATCGAGGAGCTCGCGGACACGATCTACCTCGACTTTGCGATTCCTCAGGAGTACATGCCCCGGGTGCAGGTAGGAATGACGGTATCTGGGAGCAGCCCGCTTTTCGGCGACAAGCCGCTGATCCTCAAGGTGGTGGCGGTTGATGCGACGGCGAGCACGGAGACTCGTAACGTGCGCGTGCGGAGCGAAGTGGACAACCGCGCGGGCCTGCTTCGCGCCGGCATGAGCGTTCAGGTGCGGGTGCCGATCGAGCTGCCTGTCAGCTACGTCGCGGTGCCAATAACGGCGGTCCGTCGCGCGTCGTACGGAGACGCGGTATACGTCGCGGAGGCGGACGACAAGGGTGTGCTCCGGGCGAAGCAGCGCTTCGTCAAACTCGGGCCGGCGCTGACCGACCCGGCCCACGCGGACAACCCCGGCGCTCCCGGAGCGGGGTGGGTTGCGGTGCTCGACGGCATCAAAGCGGGGGAGAAGGTCGCCGCCGTTGGAAGCTTCAAGCTGATGCCCGGCGCGATGGTCATCCCCGTGAACGCAAACGCCGCGGGCGGGACGCAGGGGCACGGGGGCGCACCCGGCCAGGGTGAGCAGCCGGGTGCCGAGCCAACGGACGGCAAGCCCGCCGTCAAGTGATCAGCGGAATCCCACACACTCTCAAAGAAACGGTCGACGCAAGCGGACGTGCCACATGAAGTCATTTACCGACCTGTTCGTGCGTAAGCCGGTCCTCGCGTTCGTCGTGAGCCTGATCATCCTGGCGACAGGCTGGCGGGCCGCGCTTTCGCTGCCGGTGCGTCAGTACCCGCGGATCGAATCGTCGTCCATCGTCATCACGACGGTGTACATCGGCGCCTCGGCCGAAACGGTCCGAGGGTTCCTGACCACGCCGATCGAGCGGGCGGTGTCGGCGATCGACGGCATCGATTACATCGAGAGCACGAGCACGGCGGGTGTGAGCGCGATCACCGTGCACCTGCGGCTCAACCACGACAGCAACGACGCGCTGGCGGAGATCTCCGCCCGCCTTAACCAGGTACGGAGCGAGCTGCCGCAGGAGGCCGAGAGCCCGGTCATCGACATCCAGCGGACCGACAAACCGTTCGCGACGTTTTACCTCTCGTTTACGAGCTCCGAGCTGAGCCTCACGCGGCTCAACGACTTCCTCGTCCGTGAGGTGCAGCCGGAGCTGGCGACCATCGAAGGGGTTCAGCGCGTCGGGGTCGAGGGCCAGCGGAACCTGGCGATGCGCGTGTGGCTCAACACGACGCGGATGGACGCGCTGAACGTCACGCCGACGGAGGTGTTCGACGCGCTGCGGAGGAACAACTTCCTCGCGGCGGTGGGCCGCACAAAGAGCAGCGAGGTGCAGATCGACCTGATCACCAACACCGACCTGCGGACGCCGCAGGAGTTTGAGCAGATGATCGTGCGCGAGCAGGACGGCTCGATCGTCCGCCTACGCGACGTCGCCCGTATCGACCTCGACAGCGAGGAGCCGATGGGCGAGGCCGGGTACAACCGCGACCCGGCTATCTACCTCTCGGTG
>DASPMT010000259.1:0-2764 GCA_035626935.1 Phycisphaerales bacterium
CCAGCATGTACGACGCGCTCGGCTCCAGCTACACGCTCAACGACCACGCCCTCGACGGCGAAGCTTCCTGGACGCTGATCCCGCCGCAGGGCGGGCGCATGCCGACCGTTGTGGCGCCGACCAAGACCTGGGTCCTGGGACCGCACCCCATCTACAACCACCAGGAGGCCGGGGACCGCAACATCCGCTGGTACGGCGTTAAGAAAGACGGCAAGACCCGCGCCAACCTGCTGATGCTGGACATGCACGTCGGCGGCTTGTTCGACGTGCCCGCCGGCGTTGTGAACACCACGGCGGACTACACCTTCCTACCCGCGCCCAACTGGCCTGTCAACCCCTGACCGTTCCCGCCAGTGCGCCGTACCGGCTTACGGCCGGCGCTGCCGCTTCTTCGCCTCTTCCGCGTTGCGTTCCTTCTCGCGGGAGCTCTGGCTCATCGCGTCGATGTGCAGCGAGTGCGGGTAGGGCGGCGTCTCCGGCGTGCAGAGCCACCCCCAGAACGCCGGATAGCTGCGCACGACCACGCCCGTCGGCGGGTGAGCGTGGAAGCTGATTGGGATCATGTACGCCAGGTCCTCGTTGGACCCGAAGTACTTCCACGTGCGGTCCATTCTCTGCATGCGGTTGCCGCTGCGGCGCATGTTCACCACGTCCACCGGGATCCAGACAACCGAGCCCCCCTTGGGGTCCATCACCGCAAACTCGGTCCACGCGCTGATCTTCGAGCCGCCGCGCCCGCGTTCACCCCTCTCCTCCGCCATGTCGAACCCGTACACCGTGCGAGCCGGCAACCCGGCGTTGCGATACACGGCCCCTAGAAACGCGGGGGGATCGAGCTTGTAGCACCGTTTGTCGCGGATCACCTCCCCCACCGTCCTGGTCCTCAGTCCCTGGAACGAGCCCGACGTGCCGACAACCGACGCGCCCGCGCCGGGGTCGCAGAACTCCATCACGTTGCCCGCCAGCAGCTTGGCGAGTTCCACGGGCTTCATGGACTTGGGGTCACGTCCGTTCAGCCACCGCTTCTGCAGATCGTCCAGCAGCGCCTTGTTGTCGGCGATCTCTTTCTCTTCGTCCCGCCACTCGACGAGGAACACCGGCTCCAGCGCGCTCTTGGCCACGGCCGGCCACTCGGTCGTCGGCCAGTCGATCTTCATCGCCTCTTCCTCGTTGAAGAGCGTCTCCCAGCACGTCACGGGGATCTCAAGGTGCAGGTTCAGCCGCTTGGCGTCCACGTCGCGCAGGTCCCACCGCGCCAGACGCTCGCCGGACTGGTAACCCTCGGTGAACTGCGGCGCGATCACCATCTCGCGGCTGTCGATCTTGATCGTTGACTCGAACGTCCCCATCTGCGTGAAATGAGACGCCGACGTCAGCGGCACGGGGAAAACCATCGCCGCGGTATCGAACTTCACGCCCTTGTTGGCCTGCTGGACGATACGGTCCCACTCGGACTGCGTAATGACCGTACGGCCCGGCGGGGCAAAGCCCGGCCGCACGACGCCGAACGCGTCTAGGGCCGGCAATTCGATCCGCAGGCCCGGGTAATAAACGTCGATCGACATCGACCACTGCTCGACCTTTCCCTTTGGCAGGATCCGGTCGACCAACGGCGCGTTCGGATCTACGGCAGCGCCGCGGCTGTTGCGGCTGTTGTTCTGCGCCTCCGCCGCCGTCGCAAGCGAGAGCGCCACCAGACCCGCGCCGAGGCGCGCCGTGTTCCGCCAGTTCATCGCCGTCATCATGCTTCAGACTCCAAAGCCGCCACCGTGCCCCAGAGTGTATCGACCCCGTCCGCCACCGCCGCCTGTGATGAAGCCCAGTTCATCCAGTCGGCGTGCGCGACCCGCGTTGGTCCATTCGCAAGGGTTAGACGCCCGGATGCCGCAGCGGTTGCTCGCGTCACCCCTGACGCTTCAAGACCGCCATCTCGGCTGCGCTGGGAAGGTCTTTCAGGCTCGCGAGGCCGAAAGCCTCGAGGAACCCCTTGGTCGTGCCGTACAGCATCGGGCGTCCAAGCTCCTCGGCCCGCCCCACGATGGTCACGAGCCGCCGCTCGATCAGGCTGCGCAGCACCTCGCCGCACGCGACGCCGCGGATCGCTTCCAGCTTCGCACGCGTGATCGGCTGCTTGTACGCGATGATGGCCATTGTCTCGACGGAGGCCTTGCTCATCCGCTGCTGGGCGCTGAGCCCGTGGAACGACGCGATCACACCCCGCCAGCGCGCAAGCGTCATCATCCTGTAGCCGCCGGCGAGCAGCTCGATCGAGAACGTCCGCCCGCTCTCTCGGTACACACCGTTCAGGTGTGTCACGGCCGCGGCGATGACCTTCTCCGGCTCCACTACCCCGGCGGCCTTTTTCCGCGAACGCTTTGGCTTGACCACCACCTCGGCGCCGCCCTCGGCCGGCTGCTCGCCCTCCGGCTTTGCCGCTGAAGAGGGGGCCGCCTCATCTGGAGCGATGAGCCCGAGCGCCTGCCCCAGCCTCTTCACAGGCACCGGCCGGCCGCTCGTGACGACGATCGCCTCGATCTGCTGCGCGAGCCCCTCCAGGCTTACCCCGGCCGGCAGCGCCATCGCCGTGCTCGCGCCGTCAGCCGGCACCTGCGGTGCGGCTTCGATCGCTTCGGTTTGGGGCGGGGCGACGGGGCTGGCGACTTCCGTGTCGGTGGGCATCAAGGTTTCTCCGAACCTGCTCGGAGTGTATCGCCTGCTCCACACTGATATCCGCCCCCCCGCGCGGCCACCCCTGCCGAAATCC
>DASPMT010000260.1:0-10102 GCA_035626935.1 Phycisphaerales bacterium
GCAGCGGGGTGAAGTCCTTGAAGGAGATGCCCTTTTTGGGAAAGTCGGGCACCTCGCGGATGAGGCTGTGGAGGCGGTTGGTGGCGGGGCTGTGCATCGGTGAACGGTAGGATGAGGCGTCAGGCACGCGCGTAGGGGTGGACGGCGTCTACATCGCCGTTGATGGCGCGCAGCTCCCGGTACTCCAGCAGACAGAGCGTCGCTCCGGGAATCATCAGCAACGGCGTCAACACAGCAGATGCCACGTATGGCGCTCGGTACTCCCACCAGATGTAGACGAACTGCAGAGCATGGACGACGATAAAGAGGCACCAACAGGCTACGGCGGCTGCAGCCAGCGACTGGAAGGGTCGCCCTGGCAACAGCAGTGTGTGCCTGCGCGCGCGGATCAGCGCGATCAAGATCGCTACGTCAAAGGACGCGCGCACGGCGATGCCGACATAGCTGGTCGACAGGCCGGCTGGAGTCAACGCGGGACCTCGCTCAAAGACCTCTACCGCAACGGGTTCGAGCGCGCCGATGAGCATCGCGGCCAACACGGTAACCCGCAACGGTGTGAACCAACGCCGATGCTGGACGAGGGGGACAGCCAGGATCAGAATGGGCACCCACGCAAACGCAAAGTGCTCTATGAACGCGCCGACCACGCTGGCGGCTAGGCTCGCCGTGCCGGTGCCGATCGTTCCGGCGACGGCGCCGATGACCGCTGTGAGCACCCAGGCGGCGATGGCGAGCCCGAGCAGCCCGGTGCCGAGCGTAACGGCGGCGAGTTGTGACGGAGGGAGTGAGTAGAAGAACGTTCCTTCGCGTGTGTCGCTGATCGGGTTGCCGCACTCAGGGCATTTCCTGTCGTTCGTTATGGGGCGCACGTCGTACCGGCAGTGAACGCACGGGATCGGTCGACGTGGGGGCGGCTGCATGGCGTGAGTCTACAGGGCGTCGCCGCGTATTCGCACTATGATCGTCCCATGGCCGAGGAGACGCGGAAAACGTCCGTCAAGATCGAGGTCGTCGAGCCGATCGGCGACCGCGTGCTGATCCGCAAGGACGAGGACAAGAAGCAGACCAAGCAGGGGATCCACCTGCCGGACAAGATCGAGATCCCGACGATCACGGGCCGGGTCGTTGCGATCAGCGCGAAAGTGGAGCGTGACGCCGACTACCCCATCAAGCAGTACGACAAGGTCCTCTTCAACCCCAAGCACGCGGTGCCGGTGGAGTTTGAGGGCGACAACCGGCTGTTTGTGATCCCGGTGGAGGATGTTGTGGCGGTGTTCCGGAAGGCGGAATGACCCCAACCGTCAAGGACATCGCGAACCTGGCAGCCGACGAACTGCCGCCGCTGGTGCACGTGCCGCCGGTGACCAGGCCGTTCGACGTGACGATCCGGCCGCCAGGGAGCAAGAGCCTGACGAACCGGGCGCTGCTGCTGGCGGCGCTCGCGGAGGGGGAGAGCGTGCTGACCGGTGCGCTCGCGGATGCCGACGATGCGCAGGTGATGGTGCGGGCGCTGCGACGGCTCGGCGCGGAGATCGACGTTACGGCGGAGGTTGAACCAAACGGGGAGTCGTGCGGGAACGCGACGATCCGGGTGAAGGGCGTCGGAGGGCGGTGGAAGATGAAGCCGGGTGAGGTGGTGACGCTGAACCTGAACAACGCCGGTACCGCGACGCGGTTTTTGACCGCCGCGGCCGTGCTGCAGCCGCCGGAGGGTGGGGGGATCGTTATCGATGGGAACGCGCGGATGCGTGAGCGGCCGATCGGGGAACTCGTGGATGCCCTGCGCGGACTCGAAACCCGCGTTGAGTTTCTCGGCAAACCGGGGTTTCCGCCGCTGTGCGTACGGCCATCAGTGCGCCGCGCCGACGGCATGCGGCGCATTGAGTTTGGACGCACGTCGTCCAGCCAGTTCATTTCAGCGCTGATGCTGGTTGCCCCTTGGCTCGACGGCGGCTTGCACGTCCGCTTCGCGAGTCTGCCGACGAGCGTTTCGTACGTCATGATGACCGCAGGCTTGCTGGAGAGGCTTGACGCCCGGGCCGGGCCTCTCAGTGATGCCGGCATCGCGATACCGGGCCACGCGGTGGAGCCGTTCCGATTGCCGATCGAGCCTGACGCCTCCAGCGCCTCCTATTTTCTTGCGGCGGGCGCCTTGGTTCCCGGTTCCCGCTCGCGACTGGCGGGACTCGACCCGCGTCCGGGTCGCCTGCAGCCGGACGCACTCTTTGTCAAGCACCTCGAAGAACGCGGCGCGTTGACACTGCGTACGTCTGACGCCGCGACAGTCTCCCACAATGGCCCGCTGAAGGGAGGCGACAGCGACATGGCGCTCATGCCCGATGTTTCCATGACCGCGGCGGTCGTCGGGTGCTTTGCGATTGAAGCGTCGGCTCTCAGCGGGCTTCGGACGCTTCGCGTCAAGGAAACCGACCGCGTCGCCGCACTTGTTACTGAACTCGCCAGAGTCGGCGTGCGCGTCGAGCCGTTCGCCTACACCGACGGTCACGCGCAGGCTGACGAAGGTGTCCGCATCCTTCCTCCTGCGGGCGGCATCGACTGCTCCTTTAGCGCCCCCCGCGTCGAGTTTGTCACGTACAACGACCACCGCATGGCGATGTCTCTCGCTCTCATCGGCCTAAAGCGACCGAACGTCTATATCCGGGATCCAGGATGCGTGCGGAAGACTTACCCCACCTTCTGGCGCGACATGGCGAAAGTGTATGGGTGATTGGGCTCGTTTAGGGGCCCTGAACAGGCGTCTCGGGCTGGACACCAATTTGGTAGGCGTGGTTTTCATGGGGCGATGCGCTGGCCGCATACGTGGTGACTCGCCGCTCAGTCCCGTGAGCCGGTGCCCGAAACTTCAACCCCACCGCCGGCTCCTTCCCACCGGGGAGGGGGGTACGCTTTTGCTCTATGAAGCACCACACCGCCACGATTGTCTGCTTGACCCTCCTGGCCGGGCCTGCCGGCGCGCAGCCCGCCGACGCCGGGCGCTCGACGCAGCCGGTGGCGCCGCCCAAGCCGGACGTCGCTTCGTCGGCGCCGCGGATGTACACGGCTGCGGACGGCACGAAGTACACGGTCGAGACCGTGGCCAGCAAGCTGGAGGTCCCGTGGGCGATGGCGTTTGCGCCCGACGGGCGGTGTTTCGTCACGGAGAAAAAGGGGCGCGTGCGGATTATCGACGCCGATGGCAAGCTCATCGAGAAGCCGGCGTTCACCGTGGCGTCGGTCGACGCGACCGGCGGTGAGCGGGGGCTGATGGGGATCTGCCTCCACCCGGACTTCGCGACCAACCACTTTGTGTACCTCGCCTACGGCGACAAAGCGGCGAAGGACATCCGTGTCGTGCGCTTCAAAGAGAGCGAGGGGACGCTCACGCAGGACAAGGAGATCGTGACCGGGATCGAAACAGGGGGCAATCACGCGGGGTGCGGCATCAAGTTCGGGCCCGACAAGAAGCTGTACATCTCCACCGGTGAGCACTTCTCGCGCGACATCGCCCAGAAGATGGACAACCTCAACGGCAAGTTCCTGCGGGTCAACGACGACGGCAGCGTTCCGAACGACAACCCCTGGGCGGGCGCCAACGCGAGGGAGGGCGTGCGCGGCGAGATCTGGACGATCGGCAACCGCAACCCGCAGGGCTTCGATTGGCACCCCGGGACCGGCATGCTGTACGCCACCGAGCACGGGCCGAGCGGTGAGCCGGTGAACGGCGGCAAACCCGCCGGCGGCGCCGACGAGTTCAACCTGATCGAGAAGGGGAAGAACTACGGCTGGCCCGCGATCTACGGCGACGCGAAGCAGGAAGGGATGGTCAGCCCGCTCAAGCAGTGGTCGCCCGCCAACGCTCCGTGTGGCGGGGCGTTTGTCACCAGCGACAAGATGTTCGCCGGGTGGGTGGGCAACTACATGGCGGCCGGACTCGGCGGGCTGCAGCGCGAGCGCGTGCCGGGCGTATACATGGTGAAGCTGTCCGAGGATGGACGCAGCGTGGCGAGCATCGATCGGCTCGTGCCCGACATGGGGCGCATCCGCGCGGTGGCGCAGGCGCCGGACGGGTCGATCTGGTTCAGCACCAGCAACAAGGACGGGCGAGCCCGCGGGATGGGGGACAGTGCCAAGGACGATCAGATCTGCCGCATCGTGCCGGTGAAGTAAGAAGGCACGAGCGACGAGTCACGAGTGAAAGCCACCGACCGGCCCGTATGATCGGGCCGGTTTTTCTTTTCCTCATCGCTCGACCCCGGTACTCATACCTTTCCCCATGGCCACGCCCACCCTCGACATCGTCTCAAAGTTCAATTTCGCCGAGCTCGACAACGCCATCAACAACCTCAAGAAGATGATGGCCACCCGGTTCGACTTCCGAGGCTCCAAGTGGACCATCGAGGTGGACCAGAAGGAGAAGAAGCTGAAGATCGTCGCCGAGGACGCCACCAAGCACAAGGGGATCGCCGAGGAGCTGCACAAGTGCGCCATGCGCCGCGGCATCGACCCCAAGGCCTTTGAGTACATGGAGCCCGAGCACTCCCTCGGCGGCATGCTCAAGCGCGACGTCAAGCTCAAGAACGGTCTCGAGACGGAGAAGGCCAAGGAGATCGTCAAGAAGATCAAGGAGACCGGCCTGAAAGTCCAGGCCTCGATCCAGGGGGACGAGATCCGGCTCAGCGGGAAGCAGATCGACGACCTGCGCACGGTGATGACGATGCTGCAGAAGGACGAGACCATCGGGGTGCCGCTCCAGTTTGTGAACATGAAGAGTTAGCCGCGACGGCCAGACCGGGAGGGCAACCACGGTGTTTACCCGTGTTGGCGCGATCGTGCGGCGGCGAAATCCCTGCGCGGGTTGCACGGAGCGGGAGTTGATGTAGAGTTTGCCTGTTACGTCGTGGCGGCGGACGCGAAGGAGAGGCGAAGGAGCGGTTCATGAACGCGTGCGCAGCGGGTGTGTTTGCGGCGACGGCGCTGGTAGGCGCCGCCTTCGGTCAGGTGACACTGGTGTCGCAGACCCGGACGGTCAGCGCCGACTCCGCCCCGGGCTTCGGGTTCTGGAGCGGTTCGCATTCGTACGTCGACCCGTTCTGGAACGCCCAACATTCGGCGTCGCAGGTTGTCGGACCTCTCGGTGACAGGAGCGACGTTTCACCTTCAGGCCGTGAATTCAGAGACCTCGTTGGTGTTCTTCTTCGACGCCGCGCCGGGCACGGCGTTCACGCTCAGCGGCACGGTCCACTTCGGCGCGGGCCCGCCCGGCCCGGTGGGTGGCGGCGGTGTCGTTCGGCTGACAGGGCCGGGCGTCAACATCTCCGGTCCCGACATGGTGTGGTGGTCTTCGGCAAACTACAACCACGCGGGCGTGCTGACCGGCGGGACGTACCGGCTGGAGATCACCGCGTTCGGGAGCGGGGGTGTCATGCAGTCCCGCTGGTGGACGGGTTCGGGCAGCAACATCGGCTCGCTCGTGCTGTCCCCCGCTCCGGGTTCAGCGGCCTTGCTCGCCCTGCCGGCGTTGGCGGTTCTGCGGCGCCGTCGCTGAAGAGACGATGCCGCCGTCACGGGCAGCCGGCGAAGAACCGGTCGATGAAGACGACGAAATCGTTGTTGTTGAACAGTTCGTCGATGCCGGGGAATCCGCCCTGCACACCGATGTCGGCGCGCGGGTCGAACGCAAAGAAGAGGTCGATGAAGACGATGAAGTCGTTGTTGTCGGCGTGGTTGTCCTGACCGGGGACGCCCCCCTGCACGCCGTAGTCGGACGGGCACGGCAGCGTGTGGCTGTGCGGAGGGACGTTCGCCCCGCTCAGCGCCGGCCGTGACGAGTGGCCGCCGAAGCGCGTGCCGGCGGGGATGGCCGGGGCGCCGTTCCATCCCAGCGACGCGCCCACAGGCGTGCGGCCGCGGAGGTCGGGGATCGCAAAGGTGCTGATCCCATCGCCGCCAAAGGTCGTGCCGATCAGAAAGAAGAGCGTGTCGTAGTCGGCGATCGCTAGAGTTCGCCCGTCGCACGGCAGGTGGCCGGCGGGGGAGAAGGAATCGCTGAACGGCGCCATGGCGATGACCTCACCGATGTAGCCGACGTCATCATTGATGCCCGAGCCCGGGAAGACCCCGTTGACCGCGATGAAGTACTTGAGCACCTGCGCGGGCTGGTCGGAGTCCACCGGCGCTGGATCGCCGCTGCCGGCGTCGCCGGTCGGTGGAAAAGTGAGACCGCCGAGTGGGGGGATCGTGTGGTTGTGTGCGGGTAGGTTGGCGAGCGTGAGCGTACCCGTCTCGGCGCCGTAGCGCTGGCCGAGCGGGTGATCGAGCAGACCTGCTGCCGCGCTGCCCGCGCCAACGGCGGCGGCGAAACGCAGATCGGGAATCTGATAATTGTTGTGGTGCGTCGAGCCGTAGGTGTAGCCGATCATCGAGAAAAGGCCCGACTCTTGCTGCAGCGTCAGCGTGCGACCGTCGCACGGGATGCGCTGGTTTCGGAACCCCTCGGTCATCGAGCCGGCGTTGAAGATGACTTGGCCGTAGTAGCCGTCAATGGGCCCGATTGCACCTCCCTCGTCCGGGCCGCCGTTGGTTGGAAAGACCCCGAAGCGGAGGATCACCGGGTCGAGCGCCACCGCGGGCTGGAGTGTAGAAAACGGCGCTCCGTCGCCGGTGGTGCCGGTCAGCCGCGTGGGGGAGGCGCTCGTCGGGTGGGCGTGCGGCGGGAGATGCGCGACGGTAAATGTTGTGGCGGGCGTCCCGCTGACGTTGCCGCGTGGGTGTGCGACCGACGGGCCGACGATAATGCGGCCGCGGAGATCGGGGATCGCGAAATTGGTGGCTCCGTTTCCGCCGTAGTCGGTGCCGAGCTGGGCAAAGAGTGCTTGGTTCTGGCTGATCGAGACGACCCGCCCATCGGCGATGGGCCAGCCGGTGACGGTGGTCGAGTTGCCGTTGGCGAGCATCGACATCGTGGCATCGGAGTACGCGAAGACACGGATCGGCACACCGAGCCCGAAGACACCGCTTCTCTGCATCACCATGTGCAGAGCCAGACCGGGCATGTGGTTGTCAAACGGTTCGGCCGAACCGTTGACACCGCCGGAGAGGCCTGTGGAAAGCTGGGCAAAGGCGGGTACGGGAAAGACAAGCGCGGTCGCGGCCAGCGCGAGCAATGTGTGGGAACGCATGAGCACAGCATACCGCGCGCTGCGTAACAGGCCAATGATCAGCGAGAGACGGGCTTACGTAGTGGGTGTTTCGGTAGTCTGCGCGCCGCGAGCGCACTGAGAGCAACCAAGGCACGTGGCGGCCAGGCGGTCGCCTTACCAGGGGCAGGTGGCGAAGAAAGCGTCGATGAACGCGACGAAGTCGTTGTTGTCGTAGAGCCCATCCGGGCCGGGGATTCCACCCTGGGCGCCGAAGTCGGAGATCGGGTCATTGGCGAAGAAGCGGTCCACGAAGACGACGAAGTCGTTGTTGTCCCGGAAGCCGTCGTGCCCGACGATGCCTCCCTGCATGCCGATGTCCGCGGGGCAGTAGGGCTGCAGCGTGTGGGTATGGGCGGGGATGTTGCTGCTGGTCAGCGTGATGTGCTCCGTCCCCAGCGCGGTACCGGCCGGAGTACCGCCGGCACCAAGTGATGCACCTACGGGGACGCGGCCGCGCAGATCGGGCAGGGCGAAGGTGGTGGCACCGTTTCCGCCGAACGTCGTGCCCAATAGGGAGAAGAGAGAGGCGTTCTGGCTGATCGGCAGGATCTGGCCTTCGCACCGCGCATAGCCCGAGGGGAGGAACGTGCCGGCGAAGGCGATAATCTCGCCGAGGTAGGCGTTGTTGTCGTTGGGGCCGCCGGCGCCGGGGAAGTCGCCGGCCAGGCAGATGATGTAGCCGATGCCGAGGGTGCGCTGCGCGTTGGAAAAAGGCTGGGCACTGCCGGCGTTGCCGGTGGGACCGAGTTCCGGCGATGCGGAAACAGTGTGGATGTGGGGCGGCAGGTTGGCGACTCCAAGCGGCGCCACCTCGTTGCCGAAGACTTCACCGAAGAGACGTTCTTCTGTGGCCGGGCCGTCGCCGACGCCGCACGCGGCCGAACCGCGCAGGTCGGGCTTGCCGAAGGTGGTCTGGCCGTTGCCGCCGTACGTGGTGCCGAGGATGGCAAAGAGCCCGGTGTTGAGCGCGACGGGGATGACGCCGCCGTCGGCCGGCTCGAACACGCCGGCGTACGCACCGCTGGGCGTGGCGCTGTGAAGGAGCAGGTGACCCTTGCACGGGTCGTTGGGCTTCGAGGGTGCGCCGTTGCCGTTGAACGGCGGGAAATCGCCGTTCACGGTGATCGACCAGTTCATCGCGATCGACGGCTGCATCGACGGGACGGCTCCGCCGCCCCCCGCCACACCGGTCAATCCGGTCACGGCCTTTGCGTGCGGATGGGAGTGTGCCGGGAGCGTGTTCAACGTCAGTGTCGAGGTGGCGGTTCCGACGACCTGGCCGCGGGTGTAGTTGCTGGTGCCGAACCCCTGGCCCTGACCGATGGGTGTGCGGCCGCGGAGGTCGGGGAGCGCGAATGTTGTCTGACCGTTGCCGCCGTAATGGGCGCCGAGCTGGGCGAAGAGGGACTGGTTCGACTGGATCGCCAGGATCTGGCCGGCGGGCGTGATCCACCCCTGGGCTTGGAGCAGCGCCATCCTGGTGTCGGAGTACGCGAACATCCGGATGGGCAAGCCGTTGCCGAACGTGCCCTGCAGCGGGAATGTCATGTGGATCGCGAGCGAGGGTTGCACGTTGCCGAACGGCTGGGGGTTGGCGACCCCCGACGAATCGGTGTCGATCGGGGCGGCGACGCACGGGACGACGGCGATCATCGATCCGGCCAGGAAAGAGAGGGTCGCGATGGCGGTGCGGCGCAGTGTGGCGGTAGTCATGATGGCTCGGCGGCGGCGGGAGCGTGTGCGGATTGAGGGCAGTAGGCCGTCGCTCATGGACAATGCGACCACTGCGCGGCGCGCGGCTAAGGCACGCCCGGCGGGGCTCCGGCCGCGGGTCGAGCTCCGCCCGGCGTTCCGGGATGCACCTACTCAGCGGAAGTTGGTGCGATGACAGCCGCCATGCGCCCGGTCTTGCGGTTCCGCCGGTGGCTGAAGAAGAGCTCGGGCTCGGAGAAGGTGCAGTTGGGCAGCACCTGTGCGCCCGCTGCGCCCGAGGCCGCGAGCTGCAGGAAGACGGCACGCTTCAGGTCGATGTGCGGCCTGGCCCAATGCGGTTTGCGCAGGACCACCAGCGTCTCCGGCTTGAAGACTCGCTCGAACTCGTCCGCGACTTCTTCGCCGACCTCGAACGCTTCGCCGCTGATGCACGGGCCGATCGCGCCGACGATGGCGTCCGCGCCCAGTCCGCGCATCGCGTCGACGCTCGCCTGCACGATCCCCGCGAGCACGCCGCGCCACCCGGCGTGCACGGCCGCGACAACGCGTCCGTCGCCGCTGGCCAGGAGCAAAGGGAGGCAGTCGGCGGTGCGCACGGCCAGGACTATTGAGGGGTCGTCGGTAACGATCGCATCAGCCTTGGGATCAGGTGTCCCTTCCGGGCGCGGCGAGGCGCGGGAAACGACGTCCACCGCGCTTCCGTGCACCTGGTGGACCTCGACAAGGCGTCGGCCGGTTGCGCCTACAACCGCGAACAGGCGGCGGTAGTTGCGCGCGATGTTCTCGGCGGCGTCTCGGTCGTCCATCGGGACGTCGCCGGGGCTGCCGAAGTTGAGCGACTCGTAGACACCGGTTGAGACGCCCCCGTTGCGCGTGCTGAAGCCGTGCGGCACGAGCTTGAGGATCGAGCACCGCAGCGCCAGCGGTCCGTTTCTCGTCGAACCGTCGGTCATCAGCGCACCTTGTCCGCGGCCTTCACGGCGGCGGCGCACCGCTTGGCATCGAGGGGTCCCGCCCATTGACCGCCCCGTTTGAGGGACGACCCGACGATCAGGCCGTCGGCATGAGCGAACATCGCCGCCATGTTGTTCGGCGACACGCCGCTGCCCACCAGCACGGGAAGGTCGCACGCCCCGCGCGCCTCGGCAAGGTCCCTCTCGCTGGCGGGATCGCCGGTGTGTGCGCCGGTG
>DASPMT010000261.1:0-3098 GCA_035626935.1 Phycisphaerales bacterium
GCCGCGATCGTTGTCGCGTCGGTGCCGATGGTGGTGGCGAGGACGTAGGGGGTGTCGCCCGTGCCGCCCGGGGTCGTGGGATCGATATAGAGCGCGCCGGTGTCGTTGGCTGCGCCGGCGACGAAGTCGTAGCGGGCGACGACGGTGTAGGTCTGGCCGAAGTTCAGCACCGTGCTGCCGTAGCTGACGGCGCCGGCCGAGGTGCCCAGGGCCATCTGGAACCCGGCGCCGCTGGAGCGGGCGTAGACGCGGGCGTAGAAGTTGGAGGTGCCGCCGTCACCGAGGTGAATGAAGTAGTCGCCCGTGGCAGCGGCGGTCAGCATCACCATGTCGAACTGCAGGAAGACGCTGTTGGCGGTCTGCGGCGCGAAGGGGCGGCGGACGTCCTGGCCGGTGGTGGCGAGGGTGACGTTGCCGTTGGTGCCGGTGTTGGCGATGTTGATCGGGTTGACGACCGACGAGCCGGTGATGACCCAGCCGTCCTGACCGATGAGCGCGCCGTCGCTGTAGAGCGGGGCGTTGAAGTCAGAGGTGTAAAGGGTCTGAGCCGACGCGATGCCCGCGAGGGCGGCGACAGAAAGGGAAGCGATAGCGGTCTTCATGGGTCTCTCCTCCATGCCCTGGGGACGGCAGGGCGTTGTTCTGCCAGGATGGTAACGTGTCGACGGTCGCTCGCAAGCACTCGCGCCCGAAAAAGCCGAACCTTTGCGCATCCAGGCACCATCCCTCTGCCCTGCAATTCGGCATCCGTGCGGAGCCGTCCGGCAAGGGGTCGTGTGTGCCCGTGGGACGTGAGCGCGGACGACCAAGCGGAAACGAGGATTAAGAGTAACATCATCCATGCGGTCGCCTCTCGCTTGGGGGGGAAAGGCGGCCCGGCGCATCCGATAACCCGGGTGGGGGGAGGGACCGTACCATGTCTGTACGGACGAAGCCTTTCCAAAGGATTTGAACGAGCACCATACAAGGAGCCTGAGTCATGAAGAAGCCTGCCACCCCGATGACCCTGATCGCCGCTGCCCTGATCGCTGCGCCCCTGGCCGCGATGCACGCTCAGGAGCCAAAGCCGGACGCGCCGAAGACGATCCAGCCGGTTCCGACGGCTGAGAAGCAGCCGCCGGCGAAGAAGGAGACACCGGCCGCCGAGGAGAAGAAGGGGCTGACGGTCGGCGACACAGCGCCGCCGCTGAAGGTCGAGGCGTACGTCAAGGGGGACCCGATCAAGACCTTTGAGAAGGGGAAGGTGTACGTCGTCGAGTTCTGGGCGACGTGGTGCGGGCCGTGCATCGCGGCGTTCCCGCACCTGTCGGAGCTGCAGTCGAAGTACAAGGGGAAGGTGGTCGTCGTCGGCACCAACATCTGGGAGCGTCCGTACAACGACGAGACGCTCGAGAAGGTGAAGACGTTCGTCGCCGAGCAGGGCGACAAGATGGCGTACACCGTGGCGTTTGACGGCAAAGGCGCGGAGACGGATGCGGCGTACATGAAGGCCGCGGGGCGCAACGGCATCCCTAGCGCGTTCATCGTGAACCAGGACGGAAAGATCGCGTGGATGGGCCACCCGATGAGCATGGACAAGGTGCTCGAGGAAGTGGTGGCCGGCAAGTACGACATCGAGGCTGCGCAGAAGAAGGCGAAGGCCGACAAGGAGAACGAGGGGAAGCTCTCTGAGGCCAAGGCGAAGCTGCAGAAGGCGGGCCGCGCCGAGAAGTGGGACGAGGTCGCTGCCGCCCTTGACGAACTGGCGAAGCTCGACCCGGACAACAAGGCCAACTACATCTACAGCAAGTACAACGTGCTGCTGACGAAGAAGAACGACTACGCGGCGGCGTACGCGATGAAGGACACGATCCTGGGCGAGAAGGCGCTCGCTGACAGCGGCCAGATGCTGAACCAGATCGCCTGGGGGATCGTCGATCCGCAGGGCGACGTTGCCAAGAAGGACCGCAACCTGGACTTCGCCATGGCGATCGCGACGCGTGCGAATGAGGTGACCAAGGGCGAGAACGCGGCGATCATCGACACGCTCGCCCGTGTCTACTGGGAGAAGGGCGACCGCGCCAAGGCGATCGAGCTGCAGGAAAAGGCGGTCAAGGCCTGCGAGAAGGACCCGGAGGCGAACGAGCAGATGACCGACGAGATCAAGGCCACGCTCGAGACGTACAAGAAGGAGAACGCCAAGTCAGGCGCTTGAGCCGGCTGGGTAGAGATCGTAAATGAGCGAGGCCCGGGCTTATGCCCGGGCCTTTTTTTGGGCTGGTACTGACGAACCAGGCTTGCAGCGCCGAACCGGGCGGCACCCGAAGCGGCGGTCAGCGGCGACGGCACAGCGCGGAGAGGGACGTGAGGGCGAGCGCGGCCGCAGCGGTGGGGGTGGGGAGAGCGATGATGTTGTCGATGCCGACGGAGGAGGCGATGTTGGTGCCGACGACGGAGGGGTTAGTGGAGTGGAAGATGCGGACCTGGGTGACCCACTGCATGGCGGTCTGCCAGTCGAGGGCGTTGCCGACGCGCGTCATGGTGGATTCGGAGATGGTGAAGACCGCGTGGTGCCACTGGCCGTCGGCGGGGACGGCGAAGGCGGCGGTGCACCAGCCGGGCTGCCCTTGGCCGGCGGAGACGAGAAAGCCCATGCGCATCTGAAGGGTACGGCCTTGGGGATCGAAGTTTCGGAAGTCCATCTCGACGTGGGTGATGCCGGCGGTGAGCCACAGGCCGGTCCACTGTGGGTCGTTGTTGAAGACCGTGAGCTTGCCGCCGGCTCCACCGCCGTCGCTGGCGACGCGGAGGTACGGGTCGGTGGGGCCGGCCGGGCCACCCGGCAGGACCACAGGATCCGCGACGGCGCCGTTGGTCCAGTTGCCGGTCTCGCCGTTGTTGAAGTTGGTCGTGGTGCCGATGACGATGTCAGCGGTGGCGGCGGAGCAAGGGAGTGCGCAGACGGCGATTGCGGCGGACACCCGGAGACGGTTGGTCATCGGACACTCCTTCAGGCCCACGGGGCGGTTGCCCACGGGAGGGGACCGCGCAGAACGCGCGGCACGCGACGGTGAAACCTACCTCACGTCCATGCGCGGTGCCACCGTCGACGGCGGCGG
>DASPMT010000262.1:0-2141 GCA_035626935.1 Phycisphaerales bacterium
CACCTGCGCGGGATCATCGACGTCGAGGCTCTGATGGCGGCTCCTTCGGAGCAGAGCCTGGCCGACCTGATTTCCGGTCATGGAGCCGTGAAAGTTCCGGCGACCGCCCCGCTCGCGCACGTCGCCAAGGCCTTGGATGAAGCGACGCAGCGTGTCGCCGCCGTGACCGACGAGAACGGCGCTTACCTGGGAGCTGTGACGCTCCAGAACGTGCGAGCGCACTTGACCGCGGCGCATGACGGTGGACCCGCCCGAAGCGAGGATGGGGTCGCCACGCTTGCCGGCGCTGTCGCGCACGAACTCAACAGCCTGCTGCTGGCCGCGGGCACCTATCTTCAGGCGGCCGCGGGCGGCGCAACAGGCCCGGACGCTTCGATCAGCAGAGCCGCCGCCCTCACCCAACAGGCACAGTTGCTGTCGGCGTCCTTACTGGAGCTGTTCTCGGGCCCCCAACTGCCCGAGCCTCCACTGGTTGATATCGGCAGTTGGCTGCCCGCCTGCATCGATAGACTCGCCGGCATGCTGCCCCCGGGCACGAGCCTTCGGCTCGAGCCGATCGAAGGCCGACCGCACGTCCGCGTTGATCCGCTTGCTCTTGAGCAGGTGCTGCGTGTGCTGATCGCCAACGCAGCCGATGCGCTGAACAACAAGGGGGAGATCAGCGTCTCGGCCCGGCGGGGGCCTTCAGACCCCTTTGGCGTCGAGATCTCCGTCAGTGATCAAGGTACCGGTATCCCGCCCGCCGACCGCGACCGGGTTTTCGAGCCAGTATTCAGCACCCGCAACCGTTCGCGGCGTTCCGGACTGGGGCTGGCCCTCGCGGCACGCCTCGTCGAACAGGCCGGCGGGTCACTTACACATCAGCCAAACGAACCAAGGGGTTCGACCTTCAGCGTCCGGATGCGCTGCGGACAAAGGAAGATGAATTGAAGACGACGATGGTGATCGCCGACGACCACGAGATCCTCCGGGACGCCCTCACCGCGTACGCCACCAGGAACGCCGGGTTCCAGGTGATCGGGAGCGTCAACGAGGCACAGGCGGCCGTCAACGCCTGTGCGCGCCAGCGTCCCGACCTGCTCCTGCTTGACATCGAGATGCCCGGACGCGACGCGCTGGCTGCAATCGTCGACGTGCGCGCGGCCTCACCGCGGACCCGCGTGGTGGTCTTGACCGCATACTGCCGCGACACCTTCATCCAGTTCGCCCTTGAGAGCGGCGCCGCGGGGTACCTTCTCAAATCCGACCCTCCGGCGGTCATCTTCGATTCGCTGGCGAAGGTTGCGCGGGGCGGCACCGCCTATTCCAAGTCGGTGCTTGAACGCATGCCGCGTGGGCGCATTGACCGTATCGACGGGTCCGAGGGTGCGACGCGTCTAGCGGGGCTTACGCCGCGCGAGCTCGAGGTGCTCCGCTACATCGGCCGCGGGCTCGATAACAACCAGATGGCCCGGACGATGTCGCTGAGCAAACGCACGGTCGAGCGCCACGTCGCCCGGCTCATGGACTCGCTGGCGATCCGCGACCGAGCCACCCTGCAGCGCTTCGCGTTTGAGCACAGGCTCACCGCCTGAACCGGAAGTTGGGTGTCCATACTCAAGCAGTCGCCCCGTTCGGCCACCGATGAACGTGGCCGTCGCGACGGCTTTCTTGCGTGAGAGAGCCGGTCGGGCCACGGAGACAACCTCCGGCGCAAGCCTATCGGAACCGGACACCATGAAACAGAAGATCCGTCTACTCAACGGCGCCAGCGTCGCTATTGCGATTGCGCTCCTCTCGCTCCCGGCTTTCGCAGAGCCCACGGGCGACGTGCTCCAGGCGCAGCCTCCAAACGATGCGCACGTCGCCGTCGACGTTCCCTCTCGCGCCCAGACAGCGGCGGTCGCCGCGAGCGCGACGGAAACCTCCACGGTGGCCGCGACCGGCGTCTTTGTGCCCCCCGAGCTCATCGTCGTCAAGCGGCCGGCCTTCGGCGCAGCTGCCGGTGACGCGACCGACTATCCAGCGGTCAAGCCGACGGTCGTGGATTCGGGCCTGTACTTCTACATCTTCGGCGTCAGCGCCGCCCTTGCGCTTGTGCTGACGGCCGGCGCGGCCTTCACGCTCTCGCGCTCCACCAAGAGTGACGGCACCCTCTGCCG
>DASPMT010000263.1:0-2427 GCA_035626935.1 Phycisphaerales bacterium
CCTTCACCTGGTCGAGCTCTTCCTCGGCCGCCTTGGCCCGCGCGTGGGTGGCCGCGAGCTGCTCCTGCAGCCTCTGCATCTGCTGCTGGGCGCTATCGGCCTGGAACTGGGCCTCGGCCGCCTTGTCCTGCCACTGCGACACCTGGCGTTCGGCCGCGGCCTTCACCTGCTCGGCCTGCTCGCGCAGGTGCCGCGCGGTCGCCTCAAGCTGCGACGCCTGAGCCTCGCACTGGCTCACGAACACCCGCCGGCGCTCCAGCTCCTCCTGCGCGGTTCGGAGCTGCTGCTCGCGGTTGAGCGTGGCGTTCTCGCGGCGATCGAGCTCGGCCTTGAGCTGCATCGCGGCCTGCTGGCGGGACTGCGCATCCTCCAGCGCGGCGCGGACGGCCTGCTCCGCTCGCTCCAGCTCGGCGCGACGCTGCTCGACGGCCGCACGCTCGCCCTCGAGGACGGCGGCCGCGGCCGTATGCTCCGCGGCCCGCTTGGCGGCCAGCTCGGCGACCGCTGCGGCCGCCTTCTCGCGTTCCGCCAGCTTGGACTCGTCCTGCTTGAGCTTCGCCTCGCGCTTCGCCAGGTTGTCGGCCGCGGTTTCCACTTCGACAATCTTGGCCGCGCACGCGGCGGCTTCCTTGGCGAGCGCGGCTTCGCGGGCGTCAAGGTCCTGATCCCGCTCGTCGGCCGCGGCGAGCCGTTGACGGGCCTGGTCGGTGAGCGCAGCGGCCTGGGCGCGGGCCTGATCGGCGGCGGCGCTCGAACGCTCCGCACCCTCCATCAGCTCCTTGGCACGGGCGGCGGACTCGGCTTCGGCACGGTCGCGCTGCTCCGCAGACTCGGCGGCGAGGCGCTCGCGCTGGGCGGTGCTCTCTGCTTCAGCCTTCTCAAGGCGGGCTCGCTGCTCCTGCAGCTCGGACGCGACCGCGGCGACGGTCTTCTCCCGCTCCTCAAGGGCCGCGATCCGCTCGGAAAGCTGGGCCTGGGTCGACCCCAGCACCCGCTCGGCCTGCTCGAGCTCCGATTGGCGCTCGTTCAGCGCGCGGGCCTGCTCGGCCAGCGCCGCCTCGCGTCCTTTGATCTCCGCCGAGCTGCTCTGAACCTGCGTCAGCCGCTGCTGCAGCGACGCGAGGAAACGCGCCGCTTCGGCGTCGAGCTCGCCCGGTCCGTTGGCGGAGTGGAGAACGTTCTGATCCTGTGGATCGCTGCTCATGGTGACAGTCCGTGTCTGCGCTGGCGGGTCGAAAGGGCCCGGCTCGTTTATCGAGCCTTGTTCCGGCGCGCTGGAAGGGCCCGCACCCCGAAGCGGGGGAACCGGCGCGGGTGGCGCGGGCGCGGCGTCCGAGAACCCTGCCTCCGGAGCCCGCTATTCTCGGTCCGATGTCGCACGCCGCGCACACCCCTTCTTCACCGCCGCCGGTCCCCCAACCGCTTCTGCTTGAGCTCGACCGTGTGCGTCTACGGGTCGACCACCGGCGAGGCGCCGGCGTTGTCGACGCGTTCTGGCGTGCCCGCGACGGGTCGTGGCTTCCGGTCATCGGCCGCAACGTGCCCGGTGAGGATCCGGCGGCGAACCATGCCAGCTTCATCATGGCGCCGTGGTGCAACCGTGTGCGCGACGCCGTTTTCGCGTGGGACGGGCGGCGGGTAGCGCTGCGGGCGGACCCGCGCGACGGGACCGCGATGCACGGCGACGTCCGGAAACGTCCGTTCGAGCTGCTCGACCGGTCGCCGGTGTCGGCACGACTGAAGTTCAACTCCAGCTCCGTCAAGGACGCCAATTTTCCGTGGCCGTTTTCGGTTGAGACGCGGTTCGAGATCGGCGAGTCATCGATCATGCAGGAGGTGACGCTCACCAACCGCGGTGATGAACCGTTCCCCTGCGGCCTCGGTCTTCACCCCTACTTCCCGCGCAGACACCCGCACGAGCCGGTCGGGGCCCGTCTCATCGCGCCCGCCGCTGCCCGCTTCCCGTCCGAACGCTGCATGCCGACCGCGCCCGCGCGGCGCGATGCGCGGTGCCGGTGGCTCAGCGCGCCGCGCGGCCTCCCCTCCCGCTACTTCATGGACAGCTTCACGGGCTATCAGAACGTGTGCGTCATCGAGTGGGCGCGGACGCGGCTGACGATGACATCGTCGGAGAACCACGACCACATGGTCTTCTTCGCGCCTACGAACACCAAAGGGCTGGTTGAGCCGTTCTTCGCCGTCGAGCCGATGACCATCGCGGCGGATGGGTTCAACCTGGCGGCGAAGGGGTGGCGTAACTCGGGGATGACGGTGCTGAAGCCGGGCGAGTCGCTCAGGACGTGGTACAGGTTTGAGATCGAGGACCGGTAGAACTACCTGCGACCTGCGTCGTGGGGCGATCGAAAGACGCTGCTCCGACGCCAGACGCACGTGAGCGCACCGGTCGCGGACCACGAGCGCGCGCCG
>DASPMT010000264.1:0-12371 GCA_035626935.1 Phycisphaerales bacterium
GTCTGGTGGTGGAGCCGCGGCATCGAGATGGCCTGGATGCTGCTGGTGCCGACGGCAAGCGCCGCGGTCCTGGTGTACGGCGGCAACCGCATCCTCGACGGCCAGCTGACCATCGGCGCGCTGATGGCTTTCAGCATGTACCTGCTGATGCTCCTCGGCCCGATGGAGGTGCTCGTCAGCACGGCCAGCGGCCTGCAGAACAGCCTCGCCGCATGGGACCGCTGCCTGGACATCCTGGCCGAACCGCGCGAGTTTGACGGTGCGGCCGCCCCGGCCGCGCCCCCGCCAGACGGCCAGGCTCGCCGGCTCTTCCGCGGCGAGCTGGACATCCACGAAGTCTCGTTCACCTACCCCGGCGGCACGCAGGAGGTGCTCCACGGCGTGTCGCTCCATGTGCCGGCGGGCCATACGGTGGCGCTCGTGGGTCACAGCGGCAGCGGCAAGACGACGCTCTGCAACCTCATCGCCCGCTTCTACGACCCCACAAGCGGCGCGATCCTTCTCGACGGCACCGACCTCCACACGATCCCCGCCGAACGCTACCGCTCGCTGCTGGGCATCGTCGAGCAGGACGTGTTCCTCTTCGACGGCTCGATCGCCGACAACATCGCCTACGGGCGGCGCGACGCCGCCGAGGCGCAGGTCCGGGCTGCCGCACAGGCCGCCAACGCCCACGAGTTCATCAGCGGCTTCGACAAGGGTTATCAGACGGTGATCGGCGAGCGCGGCGTGCGCCTGTCAGGCGGTCAGAAGCAGCGCATCGCCATCGCCCGCGCGCTGCTCGCCGACCCGCGCATCCTCATCTTGGACGAAGCCACCAGCAGCCTCGACACCGAGAGCGAGCGTCTCATCCAACGTGCGCTCGTCGAATTGATGAGGGGGCGGACGTGCTTCGTGATCGCCCACCGCCTCAGCACGATCCGGCACGCGGACCTGATCGTGGTGCTGGAACATGGGAAAATCACGGAAACAGGCACCCATGACGAGCTCGTGACGGCGGGCGGCCGCTATCTCCGCATGCTGCAAGCCCAGATCGACCCCTTGGGCACCGACAGGTCCCTCGATCGAGGGATGTAGGCCCTGTTCTGGCTGCCAGACTCCTCAGCGCCACGATCACGAAGGGCTGAGCGACGACGACCGGGCCTACCTCCGCAAGGAGCGTTAGGATCAGCTCAACGCGGCCCTGGGTGAGTTCAAGGCAATGGCGACCAACCACGCGTTCAGCCAGAGCTTCAGCGCGTTCGACATCCTCTGGGGGCTGTTCGCGGTCCTGACCGCGTGGCGGCTGGGCGCAATGGAGCGCGGCTGACGCGCCCGCGGCGGGCATCGATCAGGGCCCGTAAACTGCGGCCATGAGCAACGCTTACGCCGAGCTGGTCAAGGAACAGAAGGACGTCGCGACCCTTACCGCCATTGGGTCGCTCCTGGGCTGGGACCAGGAGACGTACATGCCCCCCGGCGGGGCGGGCGCCCGGGCCGATCAGCAGGAGTTGCTCAGCGCCATCGCCCATCAGCGGAAGACCAGCCCGCGCATCGGCGACCTGATCAGCCAGTGCGAGGCCAGCAACGGCGCCCTGGATGACACCCTGCGCGCCAGCGTCCGTGAGATGCGCCGCGACTACGACCTGGCCACCAAACTCCCCACCGAACTGGTCGCCGAGCTCGCAAAGACGCAGTCGCTGAGCCAGGACGCGTGGAAGCACGCCCGCGCCAAGGACGATTTCGCCATGTTCGCACCGTGGCTGGAGAAGATCCTGGGCCTCACCCGGCGCAAGGCCGAGTGCTACGGCTTCGCCTCCGGCGGCGAGCTGTACGACGCGTTGCTGGAGGAGTACGAACCGGGAGCGACGGCGAAGCAGATCGAGGCGATCTTCAACCCGCTGCAGCCGCGGCTGAGCGCGCTCGTCGCCCGCTTGTGCGACTCGCCGCGCCGCCCGCCCGACGCCCTGAAGGGGATCGCGGTCCCGCAGGACCGCCAGCACGCCTTCGGACTCGACGTCCTCAAAGCGATCGGCTTCGACCTCGAAACCGGCCGGCTCGACACCACGGCCCACCCGTTCTGCTCCGGCTTCGGGCCCGGCGACACCCGGCTGACCACCCGGTACAACACCAGTTCCTGCCTCGAGCCTCTCAGCAGCACCATGCACGAAGCCGGTCACGGCATCTACGAGCAGGGGCTTCCCAAGGCCACCCAGTTCGGCACGCCGCTGGCCGAAGCCGTCAGCCTCGGCATCCACGAGAGCCAGAGCAGGATGTGGGAGAACCTCGTCGGCCGTTCGCGCGCGTTCTGGATGTGGGCGCTCCCGGTCGCCAAGCGGCGCTTCGCGCCCGCGATCGACCACCTCACCCTCGATCAGGTGTACGCCAGCGTGAACCAGGTGGAGCGGTCGTTCATCCGCGTCGAAGCCGATGAGGCGACGTACAACCTCCACATCATGCTGCGCTTCGGCCTTGAACGCGACCTGATCAGCGGACGGCTGCCGGTCAAGGATCTGCCGGGAGAGTGGAACCGGCGCTTCAAGCAGCTTCTGGGGCTCGACGTGCCGAGCAACAAGCTCGGGTGCCTGCAGGACGTGCACTGGTCCTTCGGGCTCGTCGGTTACTTCCCTACCTACACCCTCGGCAACCTGTACGCCGCGCAGTTCTGGCAGACCATCAGCGCCGCCATTCCTGACCTTGATGCGCAGATGTCCCGCGGTGAGTTCGGCGCCCTGAAGACGTGGCTCAACGAGAACATCCATAGGCACGGCCGCCGCTACCGCGCCGGCGAGCTCTGCCAGCGCGTGACGGGCAGACCACTCTCCGCCGAGCCACTGATGGAGTACCTCGAGCGCAAGTACGCGCCGCTGTACGGGGTGTAAGGGTCACCCTGCCGAACGCCGCACCGTCTCTAAGAACCGGATGAGCGGCGCTTCAGCGCTCAACTGCCGCGTGCGTTACCACCTCCCGTCACCGATCGGGCGATTGGAGGTTCACATGTTCCGCACCCGACTCAACAACCTGATCATCCGCACCAAGGTGCACAAGACCGTGACGGCCCGGGAGCCGCACAAGGTCGACCCGCACCGGAAGCAGGTCTGCTACTCGCGCCCCGGCAAGATCGGCAGCGCCCTGCTGCTGTGGCTCATCGGCGTGCCCATTCCTCTCATCCTGCTCTTCTTCCTGATCAAGGGCTGCGTGACGTAACGCACTGCGCGGCCTTGCCCCGCCGCCATAAGTCACACAGACGCACTTCTTCCCCGGCCCCACCGGCAACACCTGTGGGGCCGTTTTCATTGACCCCTGTAAGGCCCGTGCCCCGATACGGTTGACCGCATGCCCGAATCCCTCAGCGCCCTGCTCCCGAAGCTCCCCCCCGCCACGCTCGCGCTCGGGATCCTGCTGGGACTCTGCGGGGTCTGGCCGGCCGCGTGGGGCGCGTTCAGCAAGAAGGCGAGCAAAGCCGCGATCCAGGCCAGCATCGTGCTGCTGGGATTCTGGGTTTCACTCCAGCAGGTCGCCGCCGCCGGATTGTCCGGCCTCGCGTTCTCCACCGGCGCGATCGTGCTGGTGCTCGCTGTTTCGTGGTCCCTTGGGCGGGCGCTGGGCACCGACCGCGACACCGGTACGCTCCTCTCTGCGGGCACAGCGATCTGCGGCGGGTCGGCGATCGCCGCCACCGGGAGCGCGATCAACGCCGCCCCCGGCACCATCGCCGCCGCCACCGCGATCGTCTTCATCCTCAACGCGGCGGGTGTTTACACGTACCCGGTGGTTGGGCACGCGTTGGAGATGAGCGACCGCCAGTTCGGCGCCTGGTGCGCCGTGGGTGTGCACGACGTGGCCGGCGTCGTCGGCGCGGCGGGCGCTTTCTCCAAGGCCGCCCTGGCCGACGCCACCGTCATCAAGCTCACGCGCGTCCTCTGGATTGTGCCCGTCGCCCTCTTTCTCCGCCGGGTGTCCCGCGACGCGCAGGCCGCTGAGGGAAAGGCCAGGTCACCGTTCCCCTGGTTCATCGCCCTGTTCCTCGCCGCGTGCGGGCTCAGGGCGCTGCTGGACCGTTCACTCGGCGCCGGCGCCATCGCGCCCTGGGCGGACAGTGCCCGCGTCGCCGCGACCCTGCTGCTCGCGTTCGCCCTGCTGCTGATCGGGTCGGCGATCTCGCGGAAGACCGTTGCCTCCTTGGGCTGGCGGCCGCTGGTGCACGGGGCTGCGCTCTGGCTCATCGTCAGCGCCGCGGCGCTGGTGGCCGCGCGGGCGCTGCTCTAGTCGCACTTGCCGTGGTACGCGTCGCAGTTCTCCGCCCCCGCGGAGGTGCGGAACTCATATGTCCGCATCTTCTTGATCCGTGGCGAGTAGATGTGTAGCGTCACCAGGTCTTCACCCGGCGCCTGCATGTTGGCCACTTGATGGATGTCGGCCTCGTCCGCCGAGCAGATGTACCCGGGCGCCATCGGCGTCGCGTTCACCGGGCAGATCGCCCCGCTGGGCATCATCTGGAAGCGGATCTCCGTCCCTGTGCCCTGCACCACGCGGAAGGAGCACGACACGCCCGCGTGGTCGTGGATGGGGGTGCAGTGCCCGCTCCGCCACGTCAGGGCGAGCAGCTCGAAGTGCTCGGAGCAGGCGATGGTGTTGCGTCGGTAACCTTTGGTCCCGAACTGGCAGGCACCCTCGATGTCCGCCCGCGTCACGTTCGCCTCTTTCAGGAGACGGTCAAGAGTCGCCAGGTCCGCACGGCCGTTGAGGCTCTGGAGATAGTCGATCAGCCTGGCCAGCTTGGGGAACCGCTGTTGCGCAGGGGGACAGCCGTCCTTGTCGTTTCCTTGACCGGTTGTGGATGCGAAGGTGGTCATGCCGGCCCTCCAGTAGCTGTGGCCGCAATGGTAGGGTCCAGCTCCGTCGGCCCCGTACATCCACGGCGTCCGCTCCGACCGGTCCGATGCGGGTCAGCACCCTTCGGCGACAAGCTCCTGCTCCAGGGCTTCCGCGAGGTACTCGTACTGCTCCGGAGTGTTGTAGACGGCGGCGCTGATACGCACCACGCGCTGCCGACGGCCGTCACCGAGTGCGACAGAGTGAACCGGGACCTGCACTCTCCACCGGTCGAGCAGCCGGTCCTGCAGCGGGTCCTGATAACGAGTCGGCGCAGCCGGCGCGTCCGGCCGCCTCGGCAGCGTCAGGGCTCGCATGGCACCGAGCATGCGGTCGGGAGCCAGCAGGCGCCCCTCACCCCACCGTTCCAGCCGTCGGCTTACCGACTCTCCCCCGCGCTTGGCGAAGGCGGTGCACGACTCCCGCACCCGTGGCCACCCTCCCATCAGGCCGCCGACAAGCTCAACGGCCCGGGGCGACGCCAGCCACGGCGAGTAGTCGCGCGAGCCGATCATGTCGAACTCAAGCCGGAAGCGTGAGCGGTCGGTCCGCTGGCTGTTGGCGCCGTGAGAGATCGTCAGCGGCCGGACCTGCCGCTGGCGGTCGGGGCGCACATAGAGAACCGCCGACCCCTTCGGCGCACAGCACCACTTGTGCAGGTTCGCCGTGCAGTACGCCGGGCCCAGCTCACCGATGTTGAAATCGACAAACCCCGGGGCGTGGGCGCTGTCCAGCATCACGTCCACGCCCATCGCCTGCACCCGTTGAACGATCGGCGCGACCGGCAGCACGATGCCGCTCGGGCTGGTGATGTGGCTGAGCAACAGAAGCTTGGCGGCCCGTCCCGATTCCTCAACGGCCCTCACCAGCGTGTCAACGACCTGCGACTCGTCGTCGATCGGGCAAGGGAGCGTCACGCTGCGCACCGTTGCGCCCGCCCGCTCCGCGACGTATCGCAGCGCGTTGGTGCAGGCGTTGTATTCGTGCGTGCCGGTGATCACCACATCGCCGGGCTTCAGATCCAGCGAACGGACCACCGTGTTCACGCCCTCGGTCGCGTTCACGACGAACGCCATGTCATCCGCGGGGCACCCTACAAACGCCGCGATCCCCGCGCGAGCCGTGTCCATCAGCGGCTCAAGGTCTTCGACAAAGAACCGCACCGGCTCCCGCTCGACGCGTCGCCGGATTGAGTCCTGCTCCTCCAACACCGCGCGCGGGGTGTTGCCGAAGCTGCCGTGGTTGAGGAACACCATCCCCCGGTCAACCAGGAAATGCTCAACGAGCGGCGAGTAGGAAGGAAGAAGCGTTGATCCGTCGGCCCATGCGGCGGCTGGGGAGGTCATCCCCGATTATCCCTGAATGTCCAGCCCGCGGCCGAGGGAAACGACCGTCGCCGCCTCCATCCGGTCCGTCGGCCGGCGGTACATCTGGTACGTGCCGCCCGCGCCGAGGTGGCCGCTCGAAGGCTTGGCGGCTTCCCCGCTGAAATCGACCTTGCCCGGCACCACCGCGGCAATCAGCGCGTTCATCCCGGGCGCCCGCCCTTTGACCTCCGCCTTGTCCACCGGCGCCGCCGGCTGGCTCGGACCCACCTTGGCAACGACACTCGCCTGCGCCGGCCCGCGCACCGGCGCCGTTCCGCCGCCGCCGTACATCCGCGTGAGAAGCGCCGCCTGGTTGTTCCCGTTGATCTGCATGCACACTCCCGAACCGACCGCCGACCCTCTGGGAGGGTAACGAGCCGTTCATCACCGATCGGATGCGCCAGGTAGAAATGACCACACTCCCGGCACAAAAGTGCATCCCGACCCGATCAACATCCGAATGATCAGGCAAAGGTTGCGTGAACGAGGGAGCCCCCTAAGGCGTCATCCTCCGCCCCCCCTACGGTTCTCACTGATGCGCGGCGACGGACCGCCGCTGCAGGCGACCGACCTCCCCGCGGAACATCGACATGCTTCAACCATCAGACGACCAGCCCCTCCTCGGCGCTCCCCGCGCAAGCGGGCACGAGGTCGTCATTGAGCGCGAGCTCCGCAACCTCCGCGGCATGATCCTCGCCGAGGCCGCCACCGCCATCGGCATGGTCGAGCAGGCCGCCGAGGCCCTGGTCGCTCTCGACGACAACGCGGCCCGCATCGTCATCGGGCGCGACGACGAGATCGACCGCGAGGAGGTGCGGATCGAGGAAGAGTGCTTCCGCATCCTGGCGCTCTTCCACCCCTTCGCCAAGGACTTCCGGCTCATCACCACGTTCGTCAAGATCAACAACGACATCGAGCGCGTCGCCGACCACGCCACGTCCGTCGCGAAGCAGACCATCAAGCTCCAGAAGCTCGGTGTCCGTTCCATTCCCACGGCCCTGAACGAGCTCGCGCAGCGCGTCCCGATGCTCTGCCGCGGCGTGCTCAACAGCCTCGCCAGCGAGGACGCGGCCGACGCCCGCGAGCTGGCCGCCAAAGACAAGGCCATCGACAGCCTCGAGAAGCAGCTCTTCGAAGAGTGCGTCAACATCATGGCCGACGCGCGCGACAGCAAGGCGGCGGGCCTCATCATGCACCGCTGCGGCCGCGAGCTTGAACGCGTCGGCGACCTGATGAAGAACATCGCCGAGGACCTGATCTACCTTCAGAGCGGCACGATCGTCCGGCACGAGAAGAAGTTGATGCAGCAGTAGGACGCCGGGCCATCGGCCGCGAGTGACCAGCAGAGGCGGTCGTCTTTTTCGGCGGTCTGCCGACTACCGCCATCCATCGGTCGCGCTACCGCGGGTTTACGACGCCTACCTGCCGGCAGTACGCGCGCACCGGACAGACCGAGCAGCGTGGCCGCAGACCCGTGCAGATGTGCTTGCCGAATGGTACCAGCAGCCGGTTGATCGACACCCAATGCTCGCGCGGCAGGAGACGGTGCAGCTCGTTCATCGTCTTCTCCGGCGTCGCGGCTCGCACGTAGCCCCAGCGGTTGGTGACGCGGTGAACGTGGATATCCACGCCGATCCCAAGGTCGCCCCCGCCGCCCTTGACTTCGCCGCACGCAACCCCGAGCGTCAGGTTGGCACACTTGGGACCAACCCCGCGGAACCCCGTGAGCACCTCGAACGAGCACGGCAGCTTCCCGCCGTGTTCCGACTCGACACGCCGCGCAATCTCGTGGATGTCCCGGCTCTTGGGGCCGTGGAACGTGCAGGCGTGGATCAGTTCGTCGATCCTTGCCGGCGTCAATCGCGCGATCGCGGCCGGTGTGCGTGCCATGGCAAAGAGAGCCTTGACCGTGGGAACGGTGACTTCATCGCGCGTGCGGATGGAGATGATGCACCCGACCAGCACTTCGAACGGCGAGTCGAAACCCTCATCGGCGAGTTCGAACAGGGCTGCTTTCCGGTACCCCTTCACCGCCTCGCCGATCAGGGTCAGCATCCGGTCGATGTCGAACGGGCGTTTGAGGCCGCCCAGAATCGGAGCCGGCGTCGCATCCGTCGCACCGACCTCAACTGGTTTCCGCCGCGGCACCTTCCTGGCCTTCGCCATGGCAGCTCCTTTGCGCCGCAGCCATGGAGCCCGCCTCTTACGTCCAGATGAAGCCGTCGAGCAGCACGTCACCGAGCTTCCTCCCGCTCGACGCGAGGACCCGGGTGGTTCGAGGGACGCGTGGCCCAGATCCGCCGCACTGTCTCTAAACGGGCGTCGCGGAAGCGCGGCGAGCGTACCGCACCGCGATCGAAGCGCCACCGCTCTTGGCGTCCAGCAATGAGACCGCCTCTCCCCACGCCCTAGCTACCCGGCGCGGGTGATCGGGTCCGGGAGTCGCCGGCAGCAGCGGCCGGCCATCGAGCAACAAAGGAACGAGCTCCGGCTCAAGGCCGGTCAGCGAGAGGAGCCACGCTTCGTGCTCGCGCTTTAGTCGGGGCTCGTCGCTGAAGGGCTTCGCTCCTGCGCCGTCGAGCAGCACCAGCTCGACGCTCGCCACTTGGCCTTGGGCGAACCAGATCGTCACGTGCGCCGGGCGCCCCTCCACGTACGTCCGGCAGGTGAACCGTTCAGCGGGCCCCAGGTGCAGCACCCCTTGGCCCCGCAGACGAGACCCGGCAAAGACCGCCGCGGACATGGCTGGGCCGACCCGCTCATCCGCGTCGTCAAACCGCAGTTCTCCCGTCTCAGCAAACGCCACGTTTGTGCCTCCCAACGGATCATGCCGGACCAGCGCCCGACAGGCGAGGGCTCATCGGGACCTACCACAACAGCCTGCCCGCTCCTATGCGACACTCACCCCTGGTGCGGCCATACGCGGTGGTTTCACATCCTCATCGAAGCGAACCCCGGTGCACATCTCCGCGTCTAGAAAGGCTCCTGTTTTCGAAGGGACCCGATGCTGGCGTGGATGACCATCGTTATCGCTGTCTGTGCCGGCGCCGGAGCGGTGCTGGTTTTCATCGGGCTACGCGGGCGCACCGTGGATTCGCACCCGGTTTGCCGGCGCTGCGGGTTCGACCTGCGCGGACGATTCCCGTGGGGCGCTCCCACAGTCCCCGCCTGCCCCGACTGCGGGCAGCCGTTGCTGACCCACAAATCGGTGCGACCGGGGGCTAAGGTGCTGCGGCCGCGCGTCCTTGCCTTTGGCTGCATGCTCTGCTTTCCGGCAGTCGTCATCTCCCTGGCCATGCTCGCCGACACCATCGCGGGTGGGGCCACCGCGTCGATCAAGCCAACCGGGCTGATCTCGGCCCAGCTTGCCGGCACCACGCGGAGCACCCCTTCGCTGCGCAAGCTCACCGGGAGGGTCGCGAGCGGGGTTGCAAGGGCCGGCGACATCCAGCCCGCCGTCGAGCGGGCGTTGACGCTGCTTGAGGACCGCGGAAGCGCTCCCGACCCGGACTGGCTGGAGTTCCTTGAAGTGGCTCGTCGTCGCGGCGAGCTGACTCTGCAGCAGACCGAGCGCTATTTCCGGGGCGCGATCGACTTTGGGCTTGTGTGCCGGCCGACGGTCGCCAGGGGCCGCATCACTTTCGCCCTCCAGGCGTTTGCCGACCGTTTGGCTGCTCCGGACGTGCCGCTGTTCATCACGATCGAACCGGGAGAGCGGACGCTGGCTCAACGAGCTGTCGAGCCCGACACACGGGTGACCGCGAGCGGCTCGCTGGCGCCCCGCGCATTGATGGAGGCGATCGAGAGCGGAAGCCACGCTGTCGATGAACCAGGCACGGAGACACTGGAGGCGGCGTGGACGATTCAAGTGCACGCGCAGACGAACCAAGGGCCGCTCCTGGCGACGTGGATTCAGCGCGTCTCCACGCAGGTGACCGTGGCGGCGCCACAAGACCGAGCGGGGCCGCTGACGGGCCTGCTGACGGAGCGCGCCGAGACCGGAGAGGCCTTGGTGTCAGCACTGGCACTGACGGCGGTGAGGATCGAACGCAAAGACGGCGTGACGTGGGCCTCGTTCTCGGTGACACCCGGCAAGCTGCCCGCCGACTTGGTGGCGACGCTCCACCTCACGACGCCCGATGGGCGCGAGTACAGCTCGACCACGCCGATTCTGGTGACGCCGAGCGATCCGAGGTGGGGCCTGCTCACGGCCGCCGATCCCGCAGGCTCACCTTGGCGGCCGCGTGTTCAACTGGATGGCTACCCGGTCGGTACGGTGGCGGACCTCCGGCTCATCCCGCAGCTCGCCACGGGGCTCAACGAGACACTCGCGGCACCGCTGTGGGCCGGGCCTCCGATTGAGTTCAAGGGCGTGCAGCTGCTTCCGGGAGACGTGACGCCGCCATCTGGGAGTGCCCCAGCCGATTCGACACCGCCGGCTTCGCCTTCAGGCAGCTAGCAACCAAGCCACCCCCTTTGCCAACCGCGACGCACGGGCAACTGAAAGCAAAAACAACAACGCCCGCTGGCGTGAGCCAACGGGCGTTGCGTTATATCGTGAAACAGTTGGGTGTCCGAACTTCGGTCGTTGCCGACCGGGCGCCCCGGGCCTTCACAGGCTTCGGGACGAGAATACGCTGACAACCGGTCACGGATCGCTCCGTGGGTCCGGTCTAAGGAAATCCCTTAGAAAGGAGGTGATCCAGCCGCAGGTTCTCCTACGGCTACCTTGTTACGACTTACTCCCAGTCACCGATCTTGCCGTAGACGCTGCTGAAATACAGCGGCTTCGGGCACTACCGGCTCCCATGAGTTGACGGGCGGTGTGTACAAGGCTCAGGAACACATTCACCGGGGCGTAGCTGATCCCCGATTACTAGCGATTCCGGCTTCATGCAGGCGGGTTTCAGCCTGCAATCCGAACTGGGGTGCGTTTTTTGCGATTTGCTCCACCTCGCGGTCTTGCATCGCTTTGTACGCACCATTGTAGCACGTGTGCAACCCTGGATGTAAGGGCCATGAGGACTTGACGTCATCCCCGCCTTCCTCCGGTTTGACACCGGCAGTCTCGCTAGAGTCCTCAGCATTACCTGTTAGTAACTAACGACAGGGGTTGCGCTCGTTAAGGGACTTAACCCGACGCTTCACAGCACGAGCTGACGACAGCCATGCAGCACCTGTTCATGTTGTACCCTTGCGGGCCTCACAGATGTTTCCACCTGCTAATCCATGTATGTCAAACCCAGGTAAGGTTCTGCGCGTTGCTTCGAATTGAGCCACATGCTCCACCGCTTGTGTGAGCCCCCGTCAATTTCTTTGAGTTTTAGCCTTGCGACCGTACTCCCCAGGCGGTACGCTTATCAATTTCTCTACAGTCCGAACGGCGTCAGAGCCGCTCTAACTCAGCGTACATCGTTTAGGGCGTGGACTACCAGGGTATCTAATCCTGTTTGCTACCCACGCTTTCGTGCCTCAGCGTCAGGAAACGCCCAGCGGGCTGTCTTCACCTTCGGCGTTCCGATAGATATCTACGCATTCCACCGCTCCACCTATCGTTCCACCCGCCTATACGTTCCTCAAGACTCCCAGTTTGCCGCGCGGTTCCACGGTTAAGCCGTGGGCTTTCACGCGACACTTAGAAGTCCGCCTACGCACCCTTTAAGCCCAGTAATTCCGACTAACGCTCGGGGCCTCTGTATTACCGCGACTGCTGGCACAGAGTTAGTCGCCCCTTCCTTTGGAGATGATCAATGTTTCTATCCCCTGACAGTGGTTTACACGGCAAAGCCGCTTCATCCCACACGCGGCGTCGCTCCGTCAGGCTTTCGCCCATTGCGGAAGATTCGTCGCTGCAGCCTCCCGTAGGAGTCCGAACAGTGTCTCAGTTTCGATGTGGCAGGCCGTGCTCTCACACCTGCTACCCGTCTTCGGCTTGGTGGGCCGTTACCCCGCCAACTACCTGATAGGTGTATCCCCGCTCACAAGGCGATAAATCTTTGCTCCGTAGAGATCATGTGGTATTATGCCGGGTTTCCCCTGCCTATCCCACACCTCGCGGTACGTTGGATACTTTTACTCACCCTTTCGCCGCTAACCCTTGCGGGTCCGCTCGACTTGCATGCTTTAACCACGCCGCCAGCGTTCAGTCTG
>DASPMT010000265.1:0-2055 GCA_035626935.1 Phycisphaerales bacterium
CGGCATCGCACTTGGTCAACCCATCAAGCTCGTCAAAGGCCACCCGCCCGAGATGCCGGAGCCGAAGACCCAACGCAAAAAAAAACGCGGCGGCCACACGCTCTGCCGACACAGCTGCGTTGAACCCCACACCTTGGTTTCCTCGCCCGGAGGGCGCCCGTCGTTTGCCACGGGCTGTCTGAGCAACGCGAGGAAGCCCGTGGAGCCGGCACCGGGTCGCACGGGCAATGGGCTCTGACCTTGCCCGTGCGCCTTGCGATCTTGCCGTTATCACCCGTATCCACGGCCAAGCCCAAAGCGACATGTCCTGCCTTCCGTGACGCACTAGCGGCCCTGCAACTTTGCGAGGTCGGGCCAGCAACCCGGGGGCCAATTGCCCGCAGCTGGTTGCCGCCACAGTGCGGACAAGGCAGAGCGCCCGGAAGGGGCTGACCCCTCCGGCCCGATTACTGAGCCCGAGTACTTTGGGTCCATCGCGCTCTTCGAATCCTTCGAATTCCTGCCTTCGGTCTTTCTCGGCCGTCTCCGCGCCTCCGCGTTCCTTCCTCTTCCGGCGCGCGGGCAAGCGTGTGGCTCTTATGCCTCCACCGTCATCGGTGGACACGTGCAGATCAAATTCCGATCCCCGAACGGATTGTCAATCCGCGAAACCGGCGGCCAGAACTTGCTGTCTTTCAGCCACGCGGCCGGATAAGCCGCTTTGCTCCGCGGATACGGCCGCGACCACTCGTCCCGGCTCACCACCGCCTGCGTGTGCGGGGCGTGCTTGAGCACGTTGCTCGCCTTGTCAGCCTTGCCAGTCGCGACATCTTCCAACTCCCCCGCGATCCCGATCATCGCCTCGCAGAACCGGTCCAACTCCGCCTTGTCCTCGCTCTCGGTCGGCTCGATCATCAGCGTCCCCGCGACCGGGAAGCTCATCGTCGGCGCGTGGAACCCGTAGTCCATCAGCCGCTTGGCGATGTCGTCAACCGTGCACCCCGCCGCCGCCACCGCCCTGCGCGTATCCAGGATGAACTCGTGCGCGCACAGGCCCTTGCCGCCGCGGTAAAGCACGGGGAACCTCGACTCGATCCGCTTCGCCATGTAGTTGGCGTTCAGCATCGCCACCTGCGTCGCCTTCTTCAGACCGTCCGGCCCCATCATCGCGATGTACATCCACGAGATCAGCAGGATGCTCGGCGAGCCCCACGGCGCAGCGCTCACAGCCCCCGTTGCGTTCGCGCCCGCGTTGGCCGCCGCGTTCAACGGGCTCTGATCGACAAACGGTGAAACCACCGGGTGCCCGCTCAGGAACGGCGCCAGGTGCTTCCGCACGCAGATCGGCCCCATCCCCGGACCGCCGCCGCCGTGCGGGATGCAGAACGTCTTGTGCAGATTCAGGTGGCACACGTCCGCGCCGATGTTCCCCGGGCTGGTCAGCCCCACCTGCGCGTTCATGTTCGCGCCGTCCATGTAGACCTGCCCGCCGTGCTTGTGCACGACGGCGGTGATCTCCTTGATCCGCTCCTCGAACACCCCGTGCGTGCTCGGGTACGTCACCATCAGCGCCGCCAGGTCGTTTGCGTGCTCCGCGGCCTTCTTCTCAAGGTCCGTCAGGTCCACGTTGCCGTTGGTGTCGCACGCGACGGGCACCACCTTCATCCCCGCGATCACCGCGCTGGCCGGGTTGGTCCCGTGCGCGCTGGTCGGAATCAGGCACACGTCGCGGTGTGTGTCCCCGCGCGAGCGGTGATACGCCCGGATCACAAGCAGCCCCGCGTACTCGCCCTGCGACCCCGCGTTGGGCTGCAGGCTCACCGCGTCGAACCCCGTGCACTCCGCCAGCCACGCCTCCAGGTCCTTGAAGACCGAGTGGTACCCCTTGGCCTGCTCCGGCGGACAGAACGGGTGCAGCCGCCCGAACGCCTCCCACGTCACCGGGATCATCTCGCTGGTGGCGTTGAGTTTCATCGTGCACGACCCGAGCGCGATCATGCTCTGGGCGAGCGAGAGGTCCCGCCCCATCAGCCTGAAGATGTAGCGGAGCATCTCGCTCTCGCTGTGGTGCGTGTT
>DASPMT010000266.1:0-3250 GCA_035626935.1 Phycisphaerales bacterium
GCGCGCAGGACGGGCGATTCAGCCCATCAGCTTCACCATGTCCCACATCGGCAGGAATATGGCGAGCGCAACGACCATGACGACGCCCGCGATGAGCACTACCAGGATGGGCTCGATGACGGTGGAGATGTTCTTGGTGAGGTGGGCCGTTTCACGCTCGTACTGCCGTGCGACGACGCCGCACATGCGCGGAAGGTCGGCCGCGGATTCGCCGGCGGTGATCATCCGCCTGGCGAACGGCGTCACGTACTCGCACGCGGGCAGGCAGTCGCTGAGGCGCCCGCCGGTCCGGACTTGTCCGGTGAGGCGGTCGACGTCGGCCTGCAGGGCAGGCCGTCCCGCGGCACGTCCCGCGAGTTCGAGGCTCTCGATCAGGCCGAGTCCGGAATGTATGCTGACGCCGAGCACCTGCGCGAAGCGCTGCATCGCGAGCCCGACGAGGATGGCGCGGAGGTAGGGGACTTTGTGGAGAGCAAGCTCGATGGCGGCGCGCCCGGCAGGGCGCGACCAGGCAAACCGCGTCCCGAAGACGATGCCCGCGAAGAGCGCGAGGTAGAGGAACCAGTAGGATTGGACCGAGAAACCGAACGCCTGGAGTGCCTTGGTGAAGACCGGCAGGTCGACGCCGCGGGCGGCGAACATGGTGGCGAACTTGGGCACGACGTAGACGAGGAGGAACGTGACGCCCAGCGAGAGCGCCACGATGACGCAGCAGGGGTACATCAGCGCGCCCTTGATGGCGCGTCGGGTCTCTTCCTGCTTCTCGAGCATCTCGGCGAGCTGCTCGAGGGCCTTGGTGAGGTTGCCGCTCTTCTCGCTGGCGCGGACGGTCTCGACGTAGATCTGGTTAAAGACGCGGGGGTGGGCGGTGAGGGCGTCGGCGATCGTTTCGCCTGAGGCGATGCGGGAGGCGATATCCCTCGCGACGGCGCGGACGGAAGCGTCGGGCTCCGACTCGGCGATAGAGGTGAGGCCCTCGCTGATGGAGATGCGGGCCGACACCAGAACGGAGAGCTGACTGGTGAACTGCGCGAGATGCTTGAGCCCGACCTTCTTGGCGCGCGCGCCGCGCCCTCCGCCGGTAGTTTGACGCAGGGAGAGCGGCGTCAGTCCCATGGCGGTCAGCTGACGGAAGACCTCCGCCTCGGTCTTGCCGGTCGTGGTGCCGACCTTGCGGGCGCCGAGCGCGTCGACGGCGCGGTACTCAAAGGTGAGCGTGGCGGCGTGCGGTGCGGGCGTGCTCATGCGGACTTCCTGAGCGTTGCGGCGGGCGCGACGGAGCCGGCGACCGTGTCGTCGTCGGTCTGCTGGATGGCGACGACGCGTGCGACCTCGGTGAGCGTGGTGAGACCGAGCCGCGCCTTGTTGAGGCCGTCCTGCCACATAGGGCGGTAGCCGTTAGCGACGGCGACGGCGCGGATCTGGTGGATGGTGCCGCCCCCCTCGATGACTTCCTGTACCGGTTGAGTGAGGCGCAGGAGCTCGTAGACGCCGATCCGGCCGGAGAAGCCGCATGAGCCGCAGCGGGCGCAGCCGGCGCCGGCGACGTACGTGCCATCGGCAGGGTTCGCGCCGAACTGCCCGAGCAGCGCGGTGGACGGGGGCGTGGGCTTGGCGCAGTCGCGGCAGACCTTGCGGACAAGGCGCTGGGCGATGACGCCGAGGACGGCGGCGTTGATGGCGAAGGCGGGGCAACCGAAGTCGCGGAGGCGGGGGATTGCGCCCGGGGCGTCGTTGGTGTGGAGCGTGCTGAGCACCATGTGGCCGGTGAGGGCGGCCTGCACGCTGATGCGGGCGGTCTCTTCGTCGCGGATCTCGCCGACCATGACGACGTCGGGGTCCTGGCGGAGGATGGACCGGAGGGCGCCGGCGAAGGTCATGCCGATCTCTGGGTTGACCTGCACCTGCCGTATGAGCGGCAGCCGGATCTCGACTGGGTCCTCGATCGTCATCACGTTTCGGTCGGGGCTGTTGAGCTTCTTAAGGGCGGTGTAGAGCGTGGTGGTCTTGCCCGAGCCGGTAGGACCGGTCACGAGCATCATGCCGTAGGGCGCTTCGATGATCTGCTCGATGGCGGGGGCGGCGTCGGCAGGGAGGCCGAGCTCGGCGAAGCCCTTGATGTTGGCGCTGCTGCTGAGCAGGCGCATCACGACATTCTCGCCGGTGATAGTGGGGATGATCGAGAGGCGGATGTCGACGGCACGCCCGTGGTGGTTGAATCGGAATTTGCCGTCCTGCGGTCGTCGCGACTGGGTTAGGTCGAGGTTCGCCATCACCTTGAGGCGCTGGACGATGCCGGCGTGGGCGGAGAGGGCCGGGCCCTGTTGGGCGACCAGCTCGCCGTCGACGCGGTATCGAAGGTGCAGCGCGGTCTCGTCGGGTCCGATGTGGATGTCGCTCGCGCCCCGCTCGACGGCGGTGGCGAGGATCTGATTGACGGCGGCGACGATCGGCTCTTTGCCGGTGGTGAGGTCCAGGTTGAACTCGGCGCCCGAGGCTTTGCCTGTTCCGCCGTCGGCGATGAGGGCGTAGGCGCGGTCGATAAGGGTCTTGAGGTTCTTGGGCTCGCAAAGGACGGGTTCGACGTCGCACTTAAGGACGGCACGGAGCTGGTCGACCGCTCGGAGGTCGAGCGGGTTGGCCATGCCGACGGTCGCGGTCTCCTCCAGGAGGAAGAGGGGGATGGCGCTGAGCGACTCCGCAAGCGCCTTGGGGACGCGCTTAGCGTTGGCGATGTCGATCTGGAAGTGCTCGATGTCGACGAAGGGGACCTCGCAGATCTGGGCGCGGACAAGCGCGACCTGACGCGGTGTGAGCACGGCCTGTTCGACCAGGTGCGCGCAGACGCCGCCGCCGGTGCGCTTCTCGGCGACGGTCTTGCGTGCCGTGGCCACGATGTCGGGGGCCAGCAGGCCCTCTTCCATCAGTGTCGCAACGATGAAGTCGTCGTGCTCAACCACGGGCGGCTCCTGCCGACGAGGCCTTGGGCGTAGTCAGCGCGGCCTGAGCCTGCAGCGACGCGATGGCGGCGGCGATGGTCTGCAGCAGACCGGGGGTGGGATCGACGAAGGCCGTTCCGAGTTCGTAGGTGGGGGAGCGGTCGGTCATGATGACGCGCTGAACGCGGACGGTGGCGGAGATCGGCGCACCGACGGCGGGGTCGGTGATGGTGACGTTGATGCTCCGCGATCATTTCCAGGAGATGGCCCAGAGCCTCGATGCGGGCTCCGACGTGCGCCAGGCGCTCTGC
>DASPMT010000267.1:0-8822 GCA_035626935.1 Phycisphaerales bacterium
GTTCGACAACAACGACTTTATCGTGTTCGTCGACGAGTTCTTTGCGGGCTGCTGAGGTCCGCCCACGCCCGCGGCCAGGTACCATGTGCGGATGAAGAGGCTGCTTCTATCGCTCGGAGCCGTTGGCGCATCGCTGTTGACCTGCGGTGCGAGTGCGGCACAGCCCGTTGCTTCTCCGGCGCCGCCCGCCCGCGCAGTGAACGAACCTCGCGACGAACTGATCCCCGTTCGCGTGAGCACGCGGGTCGAGCTGCTGTCGATCGTCTTCCAGCTCGCGGGAGCGCCCGAGTACAACCAGTACAACGCAAAGTCGCCGTACGCGCAGCGGTCACTGGCGTACTTCCGCGACTTTGCGGGTCACGAGGCCGTGAAGCTGGCGCGCAGATACCGCAAGGACCACGGCGTCAGCCACGACGCCGTGATGTCGCTGGCGGTGCACCTTGCCGAGCCGAAGCCGGGGGAGCCGCTGCTGCCGCTGAAGCCGAAGATCCTGTTCGACTTCAAGCCCGAGCGGCTGGAGAAGCGGTGGAACGCGGAGCGGGCCAACGCTTTCCTGGAGGCGCTCAACCGTTTCGCGGTTGACGCGAAGGTGGAGGCGTTCTTCGCCGAGCACGCCGGGCTGTATGAGAAGACGGCCTCGCGCCTGAGCGAGCGCGTGAACGCCCGACCGTACCGGGCGTGGCTGGACGGGTTCTTCGGCGCCAAACCGGGAGCTACGTTCATGGCGATGCCGGGCCTGATGAACGGCGGGCAGAACTACGGCGTGAGCGTCCTGCACGCCGACGGGCGCGAGGAGGTGCTGCCGGTGATCGGCGTCCACCGTTTCGACGCGGACGGTGTGCCGGTGTTCGCCGAGGCGGACGGACCGGTGATCGTGCATGAGTTCTGCCACGCGTACGTCAATCCGCTGGTGGACAAGCACGCGAAAGACCTGGTGCCGGCGTTTGAGAAGCTCTTCTCGCTGCGGTCGCCGATGATGCGCCAGCAGGCGTACGGCAACGCCCAGACGGTGGCGTACGAAACGCTGGTGCGGGCCTGCACGGTGCGCTACGCGGTGGAGAAGGAGAGCAAAGAGGCCGCCGAGGCGCAGCTCCTGGAGGAGCGCGGGCGCGGCTTCTTGTGGGTGGGCGAACTCGTCGAACTGATGGGCAGGTTTCAGCTCCAGCGCGAGAAGTACCCGACGTTCGAGTCGTTCATGCCGGAGGTCGTCGAGCACTGCACGAATGTCGCCGGCGAAGCGGCCGAGCAGATGAAGAAGCTACCGGCCGTAAAGAGCGTAACACCCGATGTGCGCGGGTCCGCGGGGCGTAACGTCGACCCGGCGGCGAAGGAGATCGTGATCGAATTCGACCGCCCGATGCGCGGCTCTGTGAGCCTCGTGGGGGACCCCAAGGCGTTGCCGAGGCTGACCGGGTCGCCGTGGTGGAGCAGCGACGGGCGGACGTGCACGCTGCCGGTGCGGCTCGAGCCGGGCCGGCGCTACACGCTGAAACTCAACGGCCCCGGGTATCGAGGGTTCTGCAGCGCCGACGGGTATGCGATGGACCCCGTGGAGTGGAGCTTCTCGACGACTTCGAAATGAGGCTTGCGAGAATCGCAAACCTCCAGCCGCTCAATCGTCGTCGCGCGGCGCACCCAGCTTGATCCGGCACCACTCCGCCTGGACGGTCTCCAGGATCTTCTCGTTCACGGGGTGGTCCGGGTCGGGCTTGAAGCCGGGCAGCGCCTCTACCAGGGCGCGGAGCTCGGTAAACCGGAGCCGCATGGGATCGCGGTCGCGGTGCCTCTCCGCGAGAAGCTCGGCGATATCGTCCGTGTCAAGCCAGCCGAAGGGTTGTGCCATGGGTCTCTGCCTGACCAATGAGGATCTCAACCCTCCCGCCCAGAGCATCAGTGGTCGTGGTGATCAGCGTCTTCCTTGACGGCGTTGCGGTTCCAGCTCGGCACACGGATCGTCACAGGGCCGTTGCCCTTCAGCTCGCACTGGCACGAGAGCCTGCTGTTGCGCTGCAGGCCGGGCGCCTCCTCGACACGGTCCTCTTCGGCCTCGGTCGCTTGGCTGACATCCTTCGTCCCACCCTCCAGATAGATGTGGCAGGTAGAGCAAGCGCAGACCCCTCCACAGGCGTGCTCGATATTGATGCCACTGGCCATACACGCCTCGAGGATGTTCATCCCCTTGTGCGCCTTGAGCGTGACCTCGTGATCGTCCTTGCCGGTCAGTGAATGGGGATCTTCCATGATCACGCGGAGCGTGACGGTGGCGGTGGCGGGGTCGATCGAACGGACGTGCATGCTCGATCCTACGCGGTTGCTTCAACGTCACCCACTTCCATGCCGCCGCGGAGCCCGCCCGCCTGGAACTCGGCGAGGTGATCGAGCACCTCGGCGGTCGTCCTGGCCGTTCGTACAGCTTCCTTCAGAGGCTTGCACCCCACAGGCCGGCCGCGGTGGTCCAGTTCCTGCCCCAGGCGCTTGCCGAACCAGCTCATCCGGCGGCGGATCTGCACCATGGCGAAGTGCTCGCCGCGGTACTGGATCATCAGGGCGAGGTATCGCCGAACCGTGTCGAGCTTCTGCTCGGTGGTCGGTTCGGGCGGGAGAGGCAGGTTGTTGATCGCCGCCCACGCGTCGCGGAAGAGCCAAGGCGTGCTGAGGGCGACGCGGCCGATCATCACACCAGCGCAGCCGGTGCGGCTGAGCATGCCGACGGCGTCGAGCGGCTCGCGGACGTCGCCGTTGCCGATGACCGGCACAGTGTGCCCTGCGCCCCTGCAGTGGTTGCCGACCGCCTCGACGACCCGCGCGATGCCGTCGTGACTGACGACGCCCTGGAATTTCTGCTGCGTCGTGCGGCCGTGGATGGTGACGGCGCAGACGCCGGCGTCGATCAGGCGCGGGGCGAGCCAGCTGGCAACGGGCTGGTCGTCGAACCAGCCGAGGCGCATCTTGCACGTGAGGGGTACCCCGAGCGGCTCGAGCACCCTGGCACACGCGCGGACGATCGCTTCGGCGGTGTCGGGGATGCACAGCAGCTTGCTGCCGCCGTCCTTTTTCGTCACTTTGTCGACCGGGCAACCCATGTTGATGTCGACCACGGTCGCGCCGTGCTGCACGGCCCAGAGCGCGCCCTCCGCCATGATCGCCGGGTCGCCGCCGTAGAGCTGCATGCAGATCGGCTTGTCGAAGTCGTTGGTCTGCGCGAGGTCGAGGCTCGTGGCGGTACCGCGCAGCAGGCCCTGCGGTGAAAGCAGGTCGGTCGACGCCAGCCCCAGGCCGCCGTGCTCGCGGCAGATCGTGCGAAAAGCGAGATCGCAGTACCCCGCGATCGGGGCTAGAAGAAGGTTTGTCTTTAGTTGGACGGGACCGATACGCAGCACGGCGAATCGTAAGAGGCCCGAGGTGTGCGGGCCCAAGGCGGGCGTTTGCCTCAAGAGCCGGGGCTCGCCCCCGCCGGCATCACTCGCTGACAACCCGCCCCTCAACCAGCCGCACCACCCGGTCCGCACGCGCCGCCACCTCGGCCGAGTGCGTGACGATCACCATCGTTTGATTCGTGGCGGCTCGATGGGCCAGCAACTGATCCATGATCCCGCCGCCGGTCTTGGCGTCCAGGTTGCCCGTCGGCTCATCGGCGAGCAGCAACGGCGGCTCGTTGATAAGCGCCCGCGCGAGCGCGACTCGCTGGCGCTCGCCGCCTGAGAGCTCGCCGCTGCGGTGGTTCAAGCGGTGCGAAAGCCCCACCTCGGCAAGGATCTTCTCGGCCCGGGCATGCGTCTGGGCCTTGCTGTAGCCCAGGCGGCCCTTCTTCACCATCGCGGCGATGGCGACGTTCTCAAGGACGGTCAGCTCGGGGAGGAGGTGGTAGAACTGGAAGACGAACCCGACGGCCTCGGCGCGGTAGCGGTCGAGGCTGCGGCCGCGCATTCCGCCGAGCCGGGCTCCGTCGAAGGCGATCTCGCCGCCGCCTTTGCGGTCCGGTCGGTCGAGCCCTCCCAGGAGATGCAGGAGCGTGCTCTTGCCGCTACCGGTAGCTCCGACGATCGCGACGAACTGGCCTTTCGCCACCGAGACGCTCGCGCCGCGCAGGACGGGGATGCTGTGGCCGCGCAGGCGGTAGGTCTTATGGATGTCGGTGGCGGTGAGGTAGGACATGAGGCACGAGGAGCTAGGCACTGGGCATGAGCAGAAGTGGCAGGAGGCGTTGGAGACTCTTCTTTCTTCCACTAGTGCCCGGTGCCTAGTGGCTCGTGCCTCACTCGAAGCGGAGGGCCTTGACGGGGTGCATGAGGGCGGCCCGGGCGGCGGGGATGACGGCGCCCAGCAGACTGAAAAAGACGCCGCTGACGGCGACGGCGACGGCCCGCATGGGGTCGACGATGTGCGGGATCTCGGCGAAGTAGTAGACCTTCGGGTCCCAGACGCTGATGCCGAACCTGGCGCCGAGCCATTCGTGGATGGGGTTGATGTTCGTGACGATGAGCCAAGCGAGCCCCAGGCCGATCGCGGTGCCGACGACGCCGATGGTCAACCCGTAAAGCAGCCAGAGCCCGGCGACGCCGGGGCCGCTGGCCCCCATGGCGCGGAGGATGCCGATGTCCTTGGTCTTCTCGCTGATCATCGCCCAGAAAATGGACATGATGAGGACCGCGCAGACGATCCAGATGAGCGAGAGCAGGAAGAGGACCAAGGCAGTCTCCTTCTTGATCGCGCCGACGAACATGGCGTTCTCCATCTCGTAGGTGCGGATGAGCTGCGTGTTCTCGTTGCTCATGGAGTGGAATGGGGGGACCTTGCCGGCAAAGTCCGCCGCGAACTGCTGGTAAACCTTCAGCACGCGGGCGCGGAGTGTCTCGGGCTCGACACCCGGCTGTGCGCGCACGATGACGCTGTTGACGCGGGCGGGGTCGACCGGCAGCGTGCTCAGGTCGGGGGGCGGCGCGTACGGGTCCGGGTTGACCGGCGCCACGCGGCTGGCGTTCATCTTCATCCGCTCCTGCAGCGCGGCGAGCGGGACATAGATGCTGCGCCGGTCGAGCTCGTACACGCCGGTGCGGTTCTCGTTGGCGACGGGCAGGTTCCAGGAGATCAACTCGATCGAGCGCCCCTTGCTGTCCAGCGGGACCAGCCGCAGCGTGATCCGGGAGTCGATCGCCCGGTCCCACACGGCGCCGGCCCCGGTGGGCGCGAGTTTGCTGAGGCCCTGAAAGGTGTAGAAGCCGCGCCCCTGCGGGTCGCGCCGGGAGAGGCCGATGAGTTCGATGCCGACGACGGCGGCGTCCTCGAGGGTGCGCGAGTCGCGGTTGGGCTCGGCAAGCCGGAGGCCGTCGGTGCGGTAAAGCTCCATGAGCTGGCGCAGCGCAGGATCGAGGCGCGGGTCCTCGCGCTCGGTGTCGCGTTTCAGCGGCGCGCCGACCGGCTTCCACCACAGCGCCTCCTCGAAGTCGACCGTCTTCGCGTAGCTGGCGGCGTCGATCCCCTTGATACGGACGGCCTCGACACGGTCGTCGGGGAGGCTAACCAGCCCGAAGGTGTCCACGACCGGTGTCGTCGCCGCCACCACGTCCGATTCCTTCTCCAGGCGCTGCCGCAGGTCGTCGTAGTAGGCGAACCCGCTGTTGGGCCAGGAGATGGTGACGTCACCAACCATCGAGCGGCCGGTGCTCAGCAGCATTGTCAGGAAGCCCCCCATCACCGACCAGACAATGAGGATGAGCGCCGAGCAGAGCGCCACCGCGAGCGCCGCCAGCAACGGCATGACTCGCGACGTGAGGTACTTCCGTGTAAGCAGGGATTGGTACAAGCGTTCGAGTGTAAGCGCGCGAGCGTTGTTGCGGTTCGGCCTGAAATGCAGGAACTCAAAGGACTCGAAGGAATTCAAAGGGCTCCAAGTGGTGATGAGCGCCGACGCCTTCCGTCTCTTCATGAGGTCGTGGAGAACCTTTGAGCCCTTAGTTCCTGTCTTGCCGTACCCGCCTTTGCTTCCCAGCCGTTACCCGAACTACAGTCGGCCGCATGATCCCCAAGCCAGACTTCGTCACCGCTCAGTTCATCGTCGGCATGATCACGCTGGCGATCGTCGTGCACATCATCCTGGTGTTTGTCGGCCTGGCCCTCTACCTGGAGCGCAAAATCTCGGCGTACATCCAGGACCGCATCGGACCCAACCGGGTCGGGCTCGATCTGGGGCTGCCGATCCTCAAGCCGCTGCGCGGCCTGTGGGGACTGGGCCAGTCCGCCGCCGACGGCATCAAGATGCTGCTGAAAGAGGACTTCACCCCCAAGAACGTCGACAAGGTTCTCCACTTCATCGCGCCCGGGCTGGCCGTGGTGCCCGCCCTGCTGGCGTCGGCGATCATCCCCTGGGGCGGCGTGTGGTCGGTCCCCGCGTTCGACATCCCGGTGCTGGGATGGCATATCGACGCGCAGGTAGTAAGCGTGGCGGGCGCAAACGTTTCCATCGGCATCGTCTACGGGCTGGCGATCGCCGGCCTGGGTGTCTACGGCGTCGCGCTGGGCTCCTGGGCCAGCAACAACAAGTTCTCGTTCCTCGGCGGCCTGCGCGCCAGCGCCCAGATGCTGGCGTACGAGATCCCGCTGGGCCTGATGCTGCTGGTCGTCATCCTGACCACCGGCACGCTCCTGCCCAACGAGATCATGAGCTACCAGGTGGCGCACGGGTGGCTCATCCTGGCGCACCCGCTGGCGGCGGTCTTCCTTTTCACGGCGTTCCTCGCCGAGAGCAACCGCGCCCCGTTCGACAACGCCGAGTGCGAGAGCGAACTGGTGGGCGGGTTCCACACCGAGTTCAGCTCCATGCACTTCGGGCTCTTCTTCCTCGCCGAATACGCCCACGTCATCACGTCGTCGGCGATCTTCGCGGTGCTGTTCCTGGGCGGGTATCACCTGCCGGGCATCCCGGCGCTCGATCCGGCGTATGACGCCGGGATCTGGGCCGTGCTGCTGAAGTTCGCGGTGCTGTTCACCAAAACAGTGCTGCTGGTCTGCCTGGTGATCGTGGTGCGTTGGACGCTCCCGCGCTTCCGCTACGACCAGGTGATGGGCCTGGGCTGGCAAGGCCTGATCCCCGCGAGCCTGCTGCTGCTGGTGGGCACGGCCTTCATGGTCTACTACAAGGCCCTGATCTGGTGGGAGCTGGCGCTTCTGAACATCGGCCTCTTTGCCCTGATGCTCGCCGTCCAGCCGCTGCTGCCCAAGACCGGCAAGAACCGGCGTGTCCCGCTTGCCGGTTCGCGGTTCAGCCCCCTGAAGGAGCCGGCGGTATCCGGCGCGGGCGTGACGGGCGCAGTGCCGACGCTGCCGGCGTAGAGACCCCGGCTCTATCACGGCGATGCCGGGGTGCTCGACTCGCTGCGTTGCCGGGCGCGCTCGGCGAGCTCTTGGAACTTCGCGTGCAGCTCCGCCAGCTCGCGCTCGTCGAGGTCCTCAGCGTCGATGAAGTTGTTGCGAGCGCCGTGGACGGCGCGGATCAGCTCGTCGAGCTTGATCTGCATCGCGGCGGTATCGCGGTTCTGCGCATTCTGAATGAGGAACACCATCAGGAACGTCACGATCGTCGTTCCGGTGTTGATCACCAGTTGCCACGTGTCGCTGAAGCCGTAGAGCGGGCCGGTCACCCCCCACACCGCAACCACAAGCATCGCGGCGGCGAACGCGTACGGATGTCCCGACGCCCAAGCCGTCGCCGCGGCAAAGCGCCGGAACGGCGATGCGCGCCCGTGATGGATCGGACAGGCCGGCCGAGCAGGTTGCCCGCGCGCGGCCGTCGCGCGCCTTGTGTGCGGCTCGCGGCCGCCCGTAAGGATCGAAACGGACGAGTGCATAATGGATGGGGAATGACCCGACCGATTCAGGCGCCGGTGGCGCGTTGCTAAGCAGGTGTTCACCCGAGTCCTGGATGCCGACGCCGCCCGTGACAGGGCCCCCGCGCAGGCCTTTCGGCGACCCCTAACCAGCCGGCCACGGTCGCCGCTGGTGCTTCGCGGGTCTATCCTTGGCCCCTCGCCCGCCGGGTCCCCCTTAGGGGTCCGGAGTCCTCAGGATCTGGCCCCGGCCTCGCCCGCGGCCCTTTGGAGCCCCCCGTGTCCAACCTCGGCACCATCACTCAGGTCATCGGCAGCACCTTCGACGTGCAGTTCGCCGAGAACAAGCTGCCCGCCATCTATAACGCCCTCTACGTCGAGGCCGACACCCCCGTCGGGAAGCTGATGCTGACGGGCGAAGTCGCCAGCCACCTGGGCGGCGGCAAGGTGCGTGCGGTCGCCCTCGGCTCGACCGACGGCCTCCGTCGCGGCCTGCAGATCGCCGATACCGGCGCCCCGGTCTCGGTCCCGGTAGGTGAGGCGGCGCTGGGACGCGTGTTCAACCTGCTCGGACAGCCGATCGACAAGGGCGCGCCGATGCCGGCCAACGTGAAGCGCAGCCCGATCCACAAGTCGCCCCCCGAGTTCAGCCAGCTCAACCCCAAGACCGAGGTGCTCCCCACGGGCATCAAGGTCATCGACCTGCTCTGCCCGTTCGTCCGCGGCGGAAAGATCGGCCTCTTCGGCGGCGCCGGCGTCGGCAAGACCGTCATCATCCAGGAGCTGATCGCCCGTGTTGCGCGTAACTTCGGCGGCTACTCGGTGTTCGCGGGCGTCGGCGAGCGCACCCGTGAGGGCACCGACCTCTGGAAGGAAATGAAGGAGGCCGAGTACATCGACGCCGAGGGGAAGAAGTCCCACGTGCTCGACAAGGTCGCGATGGTGTTCGGCCAGATGAACGAGCCGCCCGGTGCGCGTCTGCGCGTCGCTCTCTCCGGT
>DASPMT010000268.1:0-2072 GCA_035626935.1 Phycisphaerales bacterium
GCCAATCTCAGGCCAAAGGTCGACTCCGAACCCGTAGCTGCGTGCTTTGAGAACAAAAATCTCGACCCTCCCGCCAGACGCCCGCACCATCGCTCCGCAGTACACCTCGATGAGACTCCATCCCGACCACACCCACAGCCCAGCCACCGCCACGCCAAAGGCGAGCAGCGTCCACCCCGCGGCCCTGCGCATCCTCCCTGCTTTCTTCACTTTCACTTTCACGTTGTCCCCACTCCCTTCCTCCTCCGCACCAACCGTTCCCGGCCGGCGCTCGACTACCTGCGCAGTCTACTCGAAACCACCGCCCCTCATCGCCACCCTCCTCTGGGCTCTGTGCCTCTGTGCCTCTGTGGTAAACCGCCCTTCGCATCGCCCGCTAGCCTCCCCACATGCTCGGCTCCCTCCTTGCCTGCACCCTCACCCTCGCGCAGCCCTCCGTCCCCCCCTCCCCCCCCGCGCAACCGCCCATCGCCACCCAGCCCGGCGTCACCTTCCGCCTCTACCAGCTCGAAGGTGACGCGATCAAAGCGATCCCCACCCTCAAAGAAGGCCAGACCCCAAACGTCGACGAGCTCCGCCCCGTCATCGACTGGAAGACCCCCGACTTCCCCAAGGTCGCCGCCCCGTTCCTCACGCACGTCATCACGACGCTCACGCCGCCGCGCACCGGCTACTACACCTTCCGCCTCACCAGCGACGACGGCTCGCGCCTCACGCTCGACGGAGCGCTGATCATCGACCACGACGGCCGGCACGGCGTCACCGCCAGACAGAGCGCGCCGCAGGCACTCCGCGCCGGCGAAGCCCGCCGCCTCCGCATCGAGCACTTCGACTCCGGTGGCGGCCGCGCCCTCAAACTCGAGTGGCGCGCTGCCGCCGACGAGCCCTTCACCGTCGTCCCTCCCGAAGCCTTCTCCACCGAGATCGACAACGCCCGCGTCACCTCGCCCGGCGTCAAGGCGCTCGCCGACGCCCGCCGCCCCGGCGACGGCTCGCCCGTCACCGGCGTCCACTCCAGCTTCACGCTGGAGACGATCAAGGTTGAAGGCTTCGACCCGATGGTCGGCGCCATGGCCGTCACCCCCGACGGCCGCCTCATCGTCGGCACCTTCAACCCGCTCCAGCGCGACGATGTCAAGCTCCCCGACATCGAGTCCAAACCCGCCGACAAGCTCTACGCCCTCTCCGGCGCACTGGGCGATGTCCACAAGGTCACCGTCAAGGTCTGCGCCGACGGGCTCTACGAGCCGTGCGGCCTCTGCGCCGTTGGCGACGCCCTCTACGTCAGCCACCGCCGCGCCATCACTCGCCTCCTCGACAAGGACGGCGACGGCTTCTACGAGACGCACGAGGATGTCGCGAAGGGTTGGGCCGCGTGGAACTACCACCAGTTCACCTTCGGTCTCGTCCACCGCCCCGACACCGAGAACGTTCCCGCAGGCCCCGGCTGGCTCTACGCCACGCTCTCCACCGCCATGGCGCCGCCCAAGTGGGAGGGCATGGGCACCAACGCCGCACCCAACGACCCGCTCCGCGGCACCGCCATCGAGGTCGACCTCTCTTCAAACACCTTTCGCGTCATCGCCGCCGGCCTCCGCGCACCCAACGGCATCGGCTGGGGCCCGCGCGGCGTCGACGGTCAGCAGTCCCTCTTTTACACCGACAACCAGGGCGCCTGGCTCCCCAGCAACCACATGGGCGAGATCGTCGACGGGCGATTCTTTGGCCACTTCAACAACTCCAACCTCGTCCCCAACCTTGCCGACCGCTTCCCCACCGGCGGCATCGCCAGCACTTGGCCCGACCGCCTCCGCGCCCGCCCCGCGCTCGACCTGGTCTACGGCGACATCGCCAACTCTCCCACGCAGCCGGTCCTCATCGAGCACGGCCCGTACCGCAACCAGCTCCTTATCGGAGAGCTCACCGGCGGCGGCATCCGCCGCGGCTGCATGGAGCAGGTCAACGGCCAGTGGCAAGGCGCTGTCTTCCAGTTCTCCCAGGGCTTCTCCGTCGGCATTAACCGCGTCGCCTGGGCGCCTGGCGGCGTCCTCTTCGCCGGCGGTATCGGCGCC
>DASPMT010000269.1:0-2968 GCA_035626935.1 Phycisphaerales bacterium
GTGGTGGACCTCAAGCTGCACCTCTGCGCAGACGGTGACCTTGCCGAAGGAGTGCATGAAGCAGTCGAGCGTCTCCGTGACGCCGCCGTGGATTGAGTTCTCGATCGGGACCAGCCCGTAGTCGACATGGCCCCGTGCGACCTCGGTGAAGACCCCCTTGATCTCATGAAGGTTCTCGAACGAGACACTGGAGCCGAACTGGCGGACCGCCGCCAGATGCGAGTAGGAGCCGGCGGGACCGAGGTAGCCGATCGTCAGAGGCTTCTCGAGCGCAAACGACCCCGACATCAGCTCGCGATAGATCGCTTCGACGGTGCGTCCGGGGAGCGGCCCTTTGTTGTGCGAGAGCACCCGCTTGAGCACCTGCGCCTCGCGGTGGGGCGCGTAAATAGGGATGTTGTGGAGCTGCTTGTGCCTGCCTACTTCCACCACCAGGCGCGACCGCTCGTTGATCACGTCGATCAAGCGGCGGTCCAGGGCGTCGATGCGGGCGCGCAGATCAGCCAGCGGGAGGCCCCGCGGCGCCGCGGCAAGGGTTTTGGACCTTTTAGACATCGCGATAGTTTCCCTTCAGATTGCGCAGACTATCGGTCGGAACATCGGTCGCGTCGCATGGTTTGACCCATCCAGCAGGCCCGGATGTGGCCGGAACCGCCGCGGCGTGTCGATGAATACTTGCCGGTTAGGGTGCTTTCGCTCGACCCGGCACGAACGGCGGGTCGTAGGATGACGCCGCCGAGACCGCAGGGGGGTCTACGCGCTGGAGCCCTCGATGACGATGATGTCCACGGATCGGTCGGTGCAGTCAATCTCAGCCCAGGCGACGCAGAGCGTCATGAGCGTCATGGAAGTGAAGCCGGACGCAGCGGCGCTGGCCAGTCCCGGCGCGGCGTGGGGCGTGAACCCCAGCGAGCGCAAGCTCAAGATGATCAACCTCGTCGCCGTGCTGGTGCCGGTGATCGGCCTGTTCGCGGCGATCGGCCTGCTGTGGGGGATCGCCTTTGACTGGGTGCAGCTCGCGATCATGGGCTTGATGTATCTCGTCACGGCCATCGGTATCACGGTCGGCTTCCACCGCATGGCCACGCACAAGTCTTTTAGAGCGCCGGCGGCCGTGCGCTACCTCCTGGCCGCGGCGGGGTCGATGGCGGCCCAAGGACCAGTGATCCGCTGGTGCGGCGAGCACCGCAAGCACCATCAGCACTCCGATACGGAGGAGGATCCCCACTCCCCGCACATGAGCGCCAACGGCTCGTGGGGCGAGGGCGTGTGGGCGACGGTGAAGGGGGCGTGGCACGCGCACATCGGCTGGCTGCTCCGCGCGCCTGGTGAGGGGCTGGCGAAGTACACGGTGGACCTTCGTAAGGACAAGGTGCTCGTCGCGGCGAGCAAACAGTTCCCCTGGCTGGTGCTGGCCGGGCTGATCATCCCCGCGGTGCTGGGCGGGCTCATCACCATGACATGGTCGGGTGCGCTGCTGGGCTTCCTGTGGGGCGGGCTGGTGCGGGTGCTGATGGTGCACCACATCACCTGGAGCGTGAACTCGGTGTGCCACCTGTGGGGAAGCAAGCCGTTCGAGAGCCACGACGAGAGCCGCAACAACGCGGTGGTCGGCATCCTGGCGATGGGCGAAGGGTGGCACAACAACCACCACGCGTTCCCGACCAGCGCACGCCACGGCCTGCGCTGGTGGGAGCTTGACGTCAGCTACGCGTTCATCCGGGTGCTCGGCCTGCTGGGGCTGGCGAAGGAGATCCGCGTGCCGGACGCCGAGCGCGTGGCCAGCAAGCGGCGCTGACCGGGTCTTCAGTCGGTGAGCGCTGCGGCCGGCTCCGGCGCTTCAGCCCGGGGCGCGGCGTCCGCCGAAGGGGCCCCCGTCAGCGCAAGCATCCGGTCAAGCGCGAGAAGCGCCAGCCGCTTCGCCTCCGGGTTCACAGACACCCGATTGACGACCTTGCCCGCGGCGAGGTTGTCCAGCACCCAGAGCAGGTGCGGCTGGTCGATGCGGTACATCGTGGTGCACAGGCACTGGCAGTCGGAAAGGATCCGCACCTCGACGCCGCGCCGGGCGCACTCGCGGGCGACGCGCGCCACCAGGTGCACCTCGGTGCCGACGGCCCACCTGCTGCCGGGCGCCGCCGTGGAGAGCGTCTTGATGATGAACTCGGTGGAGCCGCTGAAGTCGGCCTGATCCACGACCTCCTTGACGCACTCGGGATGAACCAGGACCTTCGTGCGGTTGGCAGGCGCCAGGTGCTTCTCGGCGCTTCGGATCGCACGCACGTGCTCGGGCCGGAAGAGCTTGTGCACCGAGCAGTGACCCGCCCACAGGATCGTCGTTGCGGCTGCGAGTCGCTCTGCGCTCACGCCGCCGAGCGGGTCGCCCGCGGCAGCCCGGCGCGGTTCGAACAGGCACGTCCCGGTGTCGGTGTCGATCCCCAGGGCCGCGCTGGTGTTGCGGCCAAGGTGCTGGTCGGGGAGGAAGAGGAGCTTGATCTCCTCCCCCTTCTTCTTCGGCTGCGTGCCCCCCGCAAGCGCCCACTGCATCACAAACTGCGCATTGGAAGAGGTGCAGACCGCCCCCCCGCGCTGGCCCACGAACGCCTTGATCGCGGCCGTCGAGTTGATGTAGGTGATCGGGATGATCCGGCCGTTCCACGGCTTCCTGCCGCCGTCGAGACCCGCGTGGAGCGCATCCCACGCCGCGACGGCGTCGTCGTAGTCGGCCATGTCGGCCATGGAGCACCCGGCGGAGAGGTCCGGGAGGATGACCGCGACCCGCTCGGGGGTGAGCATGTCGGCGGTCTCGGCCATGAAATGCACGCCGCAGAACACGACGAACTCCGCGGCGCTGCCCGCGACCTGCTTGGCGGCCAACTGCGAGAGCTTCAGCGAGTCGCCCGTGAAGTCCGCGTGCCGGATGACCTCGTCGGTCTGGTAGTGGTGGCCAAGGATGATGAGCCGCTCC
>DASPMT010000270.1:0-6216 GCA_035626935.1 Phycisphaerales bacterium
GACCCTTTTCTTGCCCGGCGAGCCCTGCCTTCCAGCATCAGCTGTAGCGGTGCCACAGCCAGCACACAGCCACCAGAAACACCCCCGCCTGCAGGCCTGCAACGAGGTCGTCAACGAGGATCCCCCATCCCCCCTTCAGCCGCTGCAGGCCGTGCGCGGGGGGGAGCTTCAATATGTCCGTGATGCGGAAGAGGACGAACGCGACCGCGATCGTTACAACCACCGCGACCTTGCTCCGCCACTCCGATTCCCGCACCGTGCTGCCGACGATCACCACACACCACGACGGGAGGAACATCAGCGTCACCGCCATCCCGGCGGTCTCGTCGGCGACCACCTGCGACGGGTCCTTCCCGCCGAACTCCGCCTCTGCCCCCTCGCCAAACTCCACGCACGCCCACGAGAAGACGATCGCGAAGGCCGCCATTACCGCGTACCACACCGGCGTTCCGGCCAACCCCAGCAGCGCCAGCGCTGCGCCTGCTGCGCACGGCGGCAGGCTCCCCCACGTCCCCGGCGCCGGCCGCATGAACCCAAGACCGAACGTCGTGATGAGGCGCTTCCCAAGAGGGCTCACGCCCCGCCTCCCCCTGCGCCTTCGCGCTTGGCCGCGCGGGCTTCCGCCAGCAGCTTCACGCAACGGAAGACGTACGGCACACCGCTCATCACCGTGAAGAACATCATCGCCCAAACGGTGGTGTCAATCGTCTGCCGCCCCCAAGGGTTCTCCCACCAGGAGTACTTCGACTCCTCGCGCACGGCCGGCAGCACGCTCGTCACCGCCGCGGCGATCAGCACCGTGGGGATCACGATCGACTGCAGGATCATCTTCCCTTTCCCCCACCAGTCGGCGCCGAACTTGATCCCCTGGCTCTCCAGCACGCCGCGGATGCTCGTCACCAGCAGCTCGCGCCCCAGGATCACCACGACCATCCACGGGTAGACGCCGCTGATCTGGATCCCGTGCCCGCTCAACCGCACCTGCGAGCCGGCAGCCCCCGGAAACTCCCACCAGAAGTCGGGACCGGCGAGGAAGACGAAGGCTCCGACCACAAGGATCTTGTCGGCGAAGGGGTCCATGATGCGGCCGAAAGCGCTCTCCACGTGCCACCGTCGCGCGAGGTAGCCGTCGGCCACGTCGGTCGCCACGGCGACGACAAAAAGAGCTGCGGCCGTCAGCAGCAGCCAATCGGTCCGCCCCGCCTGGGCCGCCGAGTCCTCCCAGCGCCAGAGCGTCAGCACGACGAAGAACACCACCGCCATCACCACCCGCGCCGATGTCAGCCAGTTGGGCAGCTCGCGCCGCCACAACGGCAACACCGCCGCCCGCTGCGCGGCGGGGGCCGTGGGTGCTGGTGAGCTTGGTGCGATCGTCATCCGGCGCAAGCGTACCGGCTCCACACAGGCAAAGCGGCCGCCTTCTCCGGCCATTACGAAAAAGCCCCGGTGTGGGCCGGGGCTTCGCCTGCGCGATAAGCGCGGCCGCACTGGGACGGCGCTCAGCCGTGCCCCGTGCTTTCGGAGCGGAGCGGACGAAAGCCGGAAGTCAAGAAGTGCAGAGCGTCGCTCTGCGTCCTTTTCATCCTCCTTGTCCGGTTGCCGCGCGCGTCGTTCAACGCCGTTTCTTTGATGCTGCGGGGGCTGGGAGCGGCTACCCGCTCGGGCCTCTGCGTGCCCGCACGGAACCAGTCCAGCAGGGTCCATCAGCGCTTCGGCGTGGGCGGGTAGGTGACAATCATGGTCTTCTCGCCGCCGCTCTTGGTAGTGGACGTCGAAGTGAGAATCGCCGTGCCGTCAACTTTGGTAGTGACCGCTGCCTGCGCCGTCGCCGGTGAGACCGCCGCCGATCAATCGCAACCCGCGAAGAACTCGTCGATGAACACGACAAAGTCGTTGTTGTCGAAGGCGCCGTCCTGTCCCGGGATGCCGCCGGTGGAGCCGAAATCGGCCAGCGGATTGGCGGCGAAGAAGAAGTCGATGAACACGACGAAGTCGTTGTTGTTCAGCAGGCCGTCCGGACCCGCAAGGCCGCCCACACCGCCCAGGTCCGCCGCGCAAACGCCCTGGGTGTCGTCAGCGCGGATGTTGCCCAGCAGCAGGTCGGCGTTGCCCCCCGAGCCGTTGCTGAACGTCATCACCGCGCCGCCGGTCGGCGTGCCGGCCGTCCACAGCCGGCCCTTGGCGCTGGTGTCGCTGCACACCTCGTGCACTACCGGGGTCCAGGCCGGCGCCCCCGCGGCGTTCAGGAGCGCTGCCTGCGCGACGCCACTGGTGCTGATGCTCGGCCGGCCCTCAAAGCCGATCACGTAGCAGCCGCCCTGTGGCCTGCGCACGGTGTTTACAAACGCCTCCTGGTTGGTGTCCAGCGGCGCCACGACCGAACCGGTTGCGCCCCAGGCGAGCGTGCCGTCGGCCGCGACCTTCTGCGCGCTGGTGCCCCACTGGTTCTGCGTGCCGTTGGTCTCGATCCAGCTCGCGTAGATCTCGCCCGTGGTCCGGTCGTAGTCCGCGCTGGCGGAGATCTTCGGGCCGGTGTTGGCGTCGGTCAGCGGCCGGCCGTACGGGGTATCCCAGCGCTTGACGCCAGCGGCGCTCACCTGCTGCACAAAGGCCGTGCGCGTCATCGAGTTCTCGTACCAGCAGAAGACGGCGCCGCCCGCGCCGTCGGGCTGAAAATACGGGAAGTAACCGTTCTGGATCGAGCCGCCCTGCGCGTTGGTGTACGTGCCGCCGCCCAGCGGCAGGGGCGTTCCCTGGACCGGCTCGTAGATGCTCATGCCCGGCCCGACCGCGGCGTCGGGCCACAGGGGGGACAGGTTCTGGTCGTACTTCTGTGCGCGCAGGTAGCGCGATGCGCCGAACGAGTTGCTGAACGGGCGCACCCACAGGGCGATCACCGAGCCGGCGTCACCCGGCTGCAGATCGCACAGGCTTGGGTTATGCCCCGTCTCCGAAACAGTCAGGGTTCCCGCCATCGGCGTGCCGTCTGCGCCGACGCGCCGGATACGGAACGACGCCCCTTCGAGCCAGCCGACGGCGATCGCGCCGTCGCTCAGCAGCGCCATGCGAGCGCCGATCTTGCTCGTGGTATCGGGCGAGACGATGCTGCTCCACGCAGGGGTGCCGGCCGGCGTCATCTTCACCAGCCGCGTATTGCCGTTGTCCTGCGGGAAAGCCAGGTAGGCGTTGCCCGCGGCGTCGGCCCGCAGCTCGTAATCGCCCGAGATGCCGGCGAACGCCCGGTCGCCCACCAGCACGCCGTTGTGCGCCCACTGCTCCACTCCGGCGGCGTTATACCGCTGGAGGTATACGTCGTAACCCGTCGCCGCGTCGTTCCACGACACGTAAAAGCTCCCGTCGGCGAGCATCGCGATCTTGCTGAGTGTCTGGTCGCCTGCCGCGTCGCTGACCGCCGGCAGAGAAGCGGGGTCGCTTGAGAACTGTCCGAGAGCAACGGTGCTGCCTGCGGACAGGGTGATCGCTGCAAGGGATGCCGAAAGGTACTTCTTCATGGAATGAATCCTCATCCCCGATTCTGGGGAACGCGCTTCCACTTGGCCACGATTCCTGATAAGCTGATTCGACAAATCCTTGCGAGATGTTCTCAGATCAATGTACTTATTCTGAGAACATCGTCAACCGACTTTGACGCTTTCGCATATGGCTCCTCCTCCCGGATTAAAGAACCTGATTTCCGCACCGGTCCGGGGCCGCACGAGCGCACTCACGCGTTCGGAGAAGCTGCAAGCCCAACAAGTCGCGCTTCGACTGAGGGATGAACTGCGGTCGTTGATCGATCTTCTTCCCCCCACCGACAGGGGAGCGAGTTCCCTGGCCAAGCGGCTCAAGCTGGACCGGGCGACCTGCCAGCGGATCGTCGCCACCTTGGCCGAGCCCACTCCCGACGCGCGCACGCTGGTGAATTTCCCGGGCATCGAAGGGCTCAGGCTGTTCATCGACGCCGTTGCTCAACGCCCCAAGGCGGCACCGAATGACAAACAGATCGTCGACTCGGCCTCACACGCGGTCGACAGCCTCGAGAGCCTGCTCGAGCACCTGAAGGTCTCGCAGCGCGGCCTGCGCCGACTGCTGGATGAACACGCCGTGCAGCCCGTCGATGCGACTCGCTCCGAGAACGACTGGCTGGGCCAGGACGACCTTTCTGCGCGGGCCACGCTCTTCAACGCGGCGGCCCACGTTGTCGGCCGCTGGACCCAGTCACTGATCGGCGTCTCGATCATCCGGCCGATCCCCGGGTCAACGAAGTTCACCCAGAGCGTGCAGCTGCGCGCCCACCTGGGGCACCACGCACACGGCACCAGCGCTCCGCTGGAACTCGGCGCCCGTGCGCAGGTGCACGACACCGACAAAACGGTCTACACCACGCTCGAGCCGGAGGGGCAGGCGGGCCCGTGGGGCGCACTGGTAGTTCCGTTCTGCTCGCGTCCGCTTCCCCGTGTGACGTCGCGCCGCGTCGGCGGCTCGGTGACGCATGTTGTAGAGACCTAGGAGGCGTCGCCCGATGCGCCGTTCGACGTGGTGATCGCCAACCGGACCGGCGCGCCCGAACCGCACCCGGCGACGCTGACGCCGGCGGTGGGCGAGGTGTCGACCATCGTGCGCTACCCCAGCAGGCGGATGCTGCACGACGTCTTCCTGCACCGAGACATCGCGCGCACATGCATCCCCGCGCTGGAGACGCACCTGTGGACCCCCACCGACGCGCGGGTCATGGCGCGCTGGTCGACGCGCATCCCCGGCGGCCCGAAGCTGCAGCTGCTGGGACAGGGGCTCGGCAGCGCCGCGTCGGCGTCGTGGGACCGTTACCTGGAGCTGCTCCGGTACGGCTTCGAGCACGCCGGCGGCGGCGCCGGTGGATGGAACCCTGACGAGTTTGTCGGATACCGGTGCGAGCTGGAGTTCCCGCTGTGGCGCTGCTCGTATCACTTCCTGTTCGACTTCTCGGCCAACGACGCGGGGTGAGGCGGCGGGGAGCCGCGCGTGATCCGGTCGCTCGAGTCTGTGCGGACGCGCATACCATCGGGCGTTCGCACGCAGGCTTCACGAAGGGGGTTTTGCAGCGATGCTGAGCGAGCTCTTTCAGTCACCCGCTGTCTGGTTCACACTGCCGGCCTTGCTCGGCACGGGCATCTTCGTGCTCAAGCTGGGCGCGGTGCTCATCGGGCTCGACCACCACGGCGACTCGCCGGGCGCCGACGGGCACGGGCACGACACCGGCGACGCGGTTGACGCCACCGGATCGTTCAAGCTGGTGTCCGTGCAGGCCGCCTTCGGCTTCATCATGGGGTTCGGCTGGAGCGGGCTGGTCTGTCTCAAGGCGTTCGATTGGACACCGTCGATCAGCGTCCTTGGCGCACTCGTAGGGGGCTCGGCGTTCGGCCTGCTGGTCGCGGCGCTGCTGCACGCCACGCGCAAGCTCGAGACGAGCGGCAACGTAAACATGAGCGCCGCCATCGGGCACGAGGCGGTCGTCTACGCCACCGTGCCCGCAAAGGGAGGGGGGCGCGGCCAGGTGCGCCTGGTGATCGGCACCCGCGACCGCATCGTGCAGGCCACGTCCGAAGGGCCGTCAATCAAGACCGGCGACCGGGTCAAGGTGCTCCACGCTCACGCCGACAGCTCCATCGTCGTGACGCCGGTCTGATCCGCGCGGGGCTGTGCGCACCGGGGCCGGGCTGTGCGCCCGGGCCCACGGCGCAGCCGTGACGCCGCGCCGCTTCACAGAGGGGCGCGGAACGACCTTGAGATTCCGTTACACTCCGCACGCACCCGGACGCACGCCGCGTCCACGAAGGGGACTCTCTTGAACACGCTCACGCTCGCGTTCCAGCCCGGCTCGGGCAACCCGAACTTCGCGCCGCTGATCTACATCGGCGCCATCCTCGCGCTCCTGCTGGTCATCCTGTTCTTCGGCCTGCTCGTGGCCCGCCAGTACAAGCGCTGCCCCAGCAACCGCATCCTGGTCATCTACGGCAAGGTCGGCAAGGAGCGCTCCAGCAAGTGCCTCCACGGCGGCGGCGCCTTCGTCGTGCCGCTGGTGCAGGACTACTCCTACCTCTCCCTCGAGCCGATCGTCATCGACATCCCGCTCGAGGGCGCGCTCTCGCTCAACAACATCCGCGTCAGCGTCCCCGCGACGTTCACCGTCGCCATCTCGGTTGATCCCGTCCTGATGAACAACGCCGCCGAGCGCCT
>DASPMT010000271.1:0-2644 GCA_035626935.1 Phycisphaerales bacterium
GCCGACATCGGCAGCCAAGGCGGCATCCCGGGCCCGGATAACGCGCTTGACAACAACGACTTCGTCGTCTACATCGATGCGTTCTTCGACGGCTGCGTCTGAAGCGCCCGGCCGAACGCCGTCCTGACGATCCACAAGGGCCGGCGACATCGCCGGCCCTTCTCCTTTAGCACGCGTGGTTAGCGGGCGGCCGGTGTGAACCCCACCGGTCGGTGCGGTCTGGGCAACGTCCCAATACCGCAAGCATCCAGACGCGGCTTGCTGCCGGTGACCGACAATCGCAGCGTTGACCGTGCGCTTCGCCGTGGAGCGCCGTCGCACGACCGTTCAGCTCACGTCGCACATGCCTCTCAACAACCCGCGCCGGCCCGGCAGATCCGACCCCTTCCTTCTCGCTCACGCAGAAGGCCGTGCTGGATTTGACCAGCCTTTCGAGCCGCTGGAACCCCGCTGCTACGCAGACGCCCTGCCCTTCCCCAACGGGACGTCCGCCATGTTCTCGACGGCCAGCCTGTTCGGCGTGCTCGACGGCGGCGACGCTCCGCTACCCAGCGCCCAGTGGGACAACGGCCACACGCTGATGGGCCTCACGCAGATGTGGGACGACCCGCGTTTCAGCGCCTTCCGAGGCGGCGGCATGCGCACCGTGGTGCTCGATACCGGCATCAACCTCTCAAGCCCGTTCTTCGGACCCGACGCCGACGGCAACGGCGTCGCCGACCGGATCGTCTACCAGTACGACTTCGCCAACAGCGACGCCGACGCCACCGACCTGATGGGACACGGCAGCAACGTGGCCAGCGCCACCGCGTCCAGCGATCCCACCTACGGCGGCGTCGCTCCCGAGGCGGACATCATCGCCCTCCGCGTCTTCAACGATGCCGGCCAGGGAAGCTTCCTCTGGCTCGAGCGCGGCCTGCAATGGGTCGTGGCGCACGCGGCTGAGTACAACATCGCGTCGGTGAACATGTCCCTGGGTGACGGGCGGTTCTGGAGCTCAAACGTCAGCCTCTACAACATCGGCGACGAGCTCGCGTCACTGGCGGCGATGGGTGTGATCGTCACCGCGGCCGCCGGCAACGGCTACCACGACGGCGGTTCGCGCGAAGGTCTCTCCTACCCGGCCGCCGATCCCAACGTAGTGTCCGTCGGCGCGGTGTACGGGCAGAGCGGCGGCGGCTTCAGCTACGCCGGCGGTGCGATCGCGACAACGAGCCCGGCCGGTGCGCTCACCCCGTTTACACAGCGCGGACCGACGCTCGACATCCTCGCTCCGGGCGCGCCCATCGTCGGCGCCGGCGCCGGAGCCGGGCTGTCGGTGATGCACGGCACCAGCCAGGCGGCCCCGCAGATCGCCGGGCTCGCTCTGCTGGCCCAGGAGATGGCCACGACGCTCCTGGGCCGCCGCCTGGGGGTTGATGAGTTCCGCGACCTCCTGGCCGGCACCGCCTCCATCGTGGTCGACGGAGACGACGAGAACGACAACGTCGTCAACACCGGCGACTCGTTCCCGCTGGTGAACGCCCTGGCGATGGCCGAGGCGATCTGGGGGATGCGCACGGTCGCCGCCGAGCCGGTCGCCAACAGCGCCCCCACCATCGACGGTGTCACAGAGCTCACCGGCGCCCTGGTAAACCGCGGCGCGGTGATCGACTACCAGACGCTCGCCCGGGCCGTACAGACCAGCGACGCCGACGGTGACACGGTCGGCTTCATCATCGAGAAAGTCTGCTCTGGAACGCTCACCGTCAACGGGCGCGACGTCGAGGGATGCGGCGCCGTCGTGCGTCCGGGCGACAGGATCGTCTGGACACCCGACGCGGACACCGAGGGGCAGATCGAGGCGTTCCGCGTGCGAGCCGCGGACGGTGTGGGAGTCAGTGCCGACGAAGCGTTGGTGGCTATCAGCGTTTCTCAGTCCGGCGATCCGGCGTATGCACGCGGCATGCGTCTGATCACTGATGCGCCCCTCGCGGACGGCGTCGCCGACGTCGCCTCTTCGGCGCCGCTCCCCACCGTGCGCGGCCTGCATTTCCTGCAGTTCCAGGCGGCATCCGCCACCACCGCGGGCGGCGGCGGAGCGACAACCGCGGGCGACCTCTTCGCGGGGGTGCGGATGCGGATCGCGGCCTGAACCGTCAGGCTCGCCGAGCTGAGTAAGCCGCGAGCGTGAATCCCAGCGCCCCGATCGCAAGCATCACCAGCAGCGGCAATACGGCCTCGCCCGGCGTCAGGTCGCGCCAGAGCCCCGAATCGAACGCGCGTATCGACCAGTACATCGGGCTGATCTGGCTGACCTGCTGGAGAATCTTCGGGAAGATGAAGCTCGGGATCGCGGCGCCGCCGATGAACGCCAGCACCATCATCACGCCCCAACCGCCGCCTTGGGCCGCGCGCTCAGTCTTGGTCAGCGTCGCCACCAGGAGCATGATGCCAACAAACCCCAGCGCGACGCACACGACGCCGGCGGCCAGCAACGCTGGATGATCGACCGTAACCCCGCACGTCGCCACGGCGATGCCGACCATCAGCGTCGTTACGCCGATCATGGTGATGAAGCACGCGAGCCCTTTTCCCGCCAGCACCCCCCACACCGGCAGGGGCGACGCCGCGAGGCGCGCGTAGGTGCCGCCGGCGCGTTCGC
>DASPMT010000272.1:0-2918 GCA_035626935.1 Phycisphaerales bacterium
GATGCAGCGGTTCGGGCAGGGCGGCGGCGGTCAGAACGACGAAAAGGCGCAGGAGCAGCGCCGTCAGCGTCGCGAGCTTGAAGAAGCCACCCTTGAAAAGCTCAAGTCCATCCTCACCCCCGAGCAGGCGGCCAAGCTGCCAGAGCGCAACCAGGGCGGGCCGGGCGGCGAAGGTGGCCAGCGCCGGCAGCGCGGCGGCCAGAATGACGGCAACAACAGCGGTGAAGCCCAGCCCCGCCGCCAGCGCGGCGGCCAGGGCGGCGGCGGCGCTGCCCCCCGGGACAACAATCCTCCGGCGCCGCGCGGCTGAGTGACGGATCGGCACGTTCGCCACATCCTGTTCGCCGTGACGAGCGTACGAACAACACCTCCCGGCCGTACCGCGGCTTGTGGGACTGCGGACGCACAGGCGCTCTGCGAGCCCTGCTGCTCCAGGGACGCTCAGCGCGGCCGGGGGTGTTTTTCCGTGCCGCCGGCGGCATTCCCGGTGCGACTTGTAAGCGTTCGATCAATACACTGAAGGAAGTCATGGCCGACGCAACCGCCGCACTACCATCGCAGCCCCTCTCCAACGGCCAGGCTCCGGCCATGTCACCGTCGGGGCGCTACCCGGTGCTGTCGGACAAGCCTCCCTTCGATGCCGGCGCCTCGCGCCTGATCACCGCGGAGCAGGCGGCCCGCCTCCGCGCCATTCCTTACGCCTTCGACGGAAATCGTCTGCTGGTGGCGATGGTCGACCCGACCGACTTCGCGGCCGCCGACGAGGTATCGATCGCCGCCGGCAAGGCCGTTCGGCGCGCGCAGGTCAGCGAGGAGCACTTCGGTGACATGCTCCGTCAGAGCTACGGCGCCACCGCCATGGCGATGGCGCAGCGTCTGGGCGGCGACGGCGAGGAAGACGAGCTGCTGGCGAACCTGCAGGCGGTAGACGCCGCCGACGTCGCCCGGATGGCCGAGGAGCCTTCGGTCATCAACCTGGTCAACCTGATCATCCTCGAAGGCGTGCGCGGGCGAGCCAGCGACGTGCACGTCGAGCCGTTCGACAAGCAACTCAGCGTCAAGTACCGCGTCGACGGCCAGCTGCGGGCACAGAACTCACCTCCAAAGGCGCTGCAGAGCGCGATCACCAGCCGCATCAAGATCATGAGCGGCATGGACATCGCGGAGCGCTACGTGCCGCAGGACGGGCACATCTCGCTGCGGTTTGAGGGCCGCAAGATCGACATCCGCGTCAGCACGGTGCCGACGATCTACGGCGAGAGCGTGGTGATGCGCATCCTCGACAAGCAGAGCATGACGCTGGATCTGGGCGTGCTGGGCATGAGCCAGGCTCACCGCGACCAGATGCAGAAGCTGATCGATCTGCCGCACGGCATGGTGCTGGTCACCGGCCCCACCGGCAGCGGCAAGACGACGACGCTCTACGCGGCGCTCAGCAAGCTCTACGACCCCAGCCTCAAGATCATCACGATCGAGGACCCCGTCGAGTACGAGCTCAGCGGCATCAACCAGATCCCGGTGAACCCGGACCGCGGGCTGATGTTCAGCACGGGCCTGCGGGCGATCCTGCGTCAGGATCCCGACGTGGTGATGGTGGGCGAGATCCGCGACGGTGAGACGGCCGAGATCGCGGTGCGCGCCGCGCTCACGGGCCATCTGATCTTCAGCACGCTGCACACCAACGACGCGGCGAGCGCCATCGGCCGCCTGTTGGACATGGACATCGAGCCGTTCCTGCTCTCCAGCGTGCTCGAGGGCGTGCTCGCCCAGCGACTGGGCCGGCGCATCTGCGCGACGTGCGCGACCAAGGTGCAGATCGCCGAAGCGCTGCAGCACCGCATCCTTGACGCGGAGAAAACGCTGTTCCCGGGGATGATGGGGTACGTCGGCGCAGGCTGCGAGAAGTGCGACAACACCGGCTATCGCGGCCGGATCGGCTACTACGAGCTGCTGATGCTCACGCCGGCAATGCGCACCGCCATCACGGCGGGCAAGACCAGCACGCCCGAGTTGCTCACAACCGCCGAGCCCGGTTACGTGACGATGCGCCGCGACGGCCTGCTCAAGGCCTCCAAGGGGATGACCACCGTCGACGAGGTGCTCCGCGCGACGCAGGACGTCGGAGAGGCTACCTGAGGCAAGCCGCGATCGGACGGGACGAACCGCGTCCCGGTTATGAAGGAACGGGCTTAGCCGGGAGAAGGGGGGATCGGAGGCGAGAGAGGTGTGGGGGAGGGGAGCGTGTCCGTGGTCCGCAAGGCAGCGAGGGTGTCGAGTTCATGCCGACTTTCCAGTACAACACCGTCGCCGGCTCCGCGACGATCGAAGCGCCAGACCGCGCAACCGCCCTGCGCCAACTCATCGGCCGCGGCGTCGCTCCCAGCGGGATCGAAGAGGTGCGCGGCCGCGCAGCCCAGAAGGCCGCGGATGCCGCGGCCAACGGTTCGGCGGGGCCCATCAAGGTTGAGACGCCCAAAGGCGCCGCGTCCCAGCCCGCGCCGGCCTCGCTCTTCGGCGGCCACGCCAACGTCTCTCTGCAGGACACCGCCGCGTTCATCCGCGAGCTCGCCACCGCTCTCTCGGCCGGACTGCCCCTGATGTCGGCGCTCAAGACGCTCGCCCGCTCGGGGCGCAACGCCGCCCAGCAGGCGATGCTCCGCCACCTGATCGACAAGGTCGAGCAGGGCTCGAGCCTCGCCGACGCCTGCAAGAGCTACGGCAAGCCGTTCGACGTTCTTCTGATCAACCTGATCAAGGCGGGCGAGGTCTCGGGCAAGCTTCCCGAGGTGCTCCACCAGGCGGCCGACCTGCTGGAGAAGAGCCTGGCGATGCGCCGCTCCATCGTGTCCGCGACGGTCTACCCCGCGATGCTCGCGGTGCTGATCCTCGGCGCCGTCGTCATCGCCACTACCTACATC
>DASPMT010000273.1:0-4931 GCA_035626935.1 Phycisphaerales bacterium
GGTGATGTGCCGATCGGCCAGCTCGGCCTGCACCTTGGCCATCGAAGCGGCGATGGCGTCCTTGTTCTTCATGAGCTGCGTGAGGGCGCCCATGGCTTTGAGGGAGTCGAACATGGAAGAGCTCACGGCCCTGGGGGCGCAGTTTACGGAGAAGGAGGAGTGTCGGTACGGGCGGTGATGCGGACAACCTTGGCCCCGAGCAGCTCGGCGGCTCGCTGAACAAGGGGGTTGGCTTTGGCGGCTTCGACGTCGACGGCCGAAGCTGCGGTTGCGCGCGGAGCGGCCGCGGGTGCCGCCGGTGGAGCGGCGGCGGGGGCACGCGATGAAGAAACAGGTAGAGCGTCCGGCGCTGCGGGTGTCGGGCGCTGCGGCTGTGCGGCGGATGCGCCCGATCCTAAATCCAACCCGCCCCCCCCACCCCGACCCTTTCCCTCCGGTGAAGGAGGAGCGCCCTTGACCTGCATGAGCGAGATGGCCAGGCGGCGGCCGAGCACCCTTTCGAAGAGCGGGCCGAGGTGCCCCAGGGCCATCTCCGCGGTGAACTTGTCGCGGGGTGCGTGGCCGACGATGGCCCGGTCGGGGTTGAGCGAGACCAGGTGGAGGCTCGACAGCATGGTCTGAAGCGAGACGCGATCGGCTGCGGCGTCGAGAACGGCCTGCCAGATCTCGGCGGTGTTGACGCTAGGGGTCGCGCAGGGGACAGAGGAGGGAGCGTCCGTGGCGGCGGGAGACTGCGGGTTCGGTTGCGGCGGCGCCGTGCCCGGGGGTGCAGGAGCAACCGGAGTCTGCTCCGGAGTGCGGCCGTGGCCATCCGCGTCTTGGCGGGCGCGGCTTGGAGGCGGCGGAGGTGGCGGAGGCGGGGCGGGCGTGGGATCGGCGACGGGCTGGGGGTCCGCCGCCGTTACGGTTTTTTTGCGGGGGCCGCCGTGCGCGAGGGCGTGGTGACAACGGCGGGGCGCGCGGAAACGGCGGTGCTGCCGGTCACCAGCGCGGTGACGTCGGCGAACTTCTCGGCCATCGCGAGCCGGACAATCAACGCGTCGACCAGGGCGCGCGGGAACGAGCTCGATTTGGCGCGGCCGGCCACCGACTCCACCAGCGTGATCATGTGGACGAGCCCTGCAGCGTCGAATGCCTGGGCCTGGCGGGCGGCGGTCTTACGGGACTCGTCGGAGAGCTCGATCAGCGAGGTCTCGGGGCCGCAGGCGGCGAGGACCATCAGGTCTCTGAAGCGTTCGGCGAGGGTGGTGAGGAGCTGGTCGATCGAAACGCCCTTGGTGAGCAGGGCGCCGGCGACGTCAAGGGCCTGGGCTGCGTCGGCGGCGGCGACGGCATCGACCAGCGACACGACGACGTCGCGGTCGGGAAGGCCGAGCAGGCGCTCGAGCATGGGCAGGGTGAGCTTCTTTTCGCCGGCGGCGATGAGGCGGTCGAGGAGGCTGAGGGCGTCGCGCATCGAGCCGTTGCCGAGGCGGGCGACTTGGTAGAGGAGCTCGTCCTCGGCCGAGAACCCTTCCTTCTTGAGGATGGCCGCCAGGTGCTGGGCGATCTGCGGGACGGCGATGTTACGGAAGTCGAATCGCTGGCAGCGGCTCTGGATGGTCGCGGGGACCTTGTGGGTCTCGGTGGTGCAGAGGATGAAGACGACGTGGGCGGGCGGCTCCTCCATGGTCTTGAGCAGCGCGTTGAACGCCGCCGTCGAGAGCATGTGGCACTCGTCGATGATGTAGATCTTCTTGCGGCCTCGCATCGGGGCGTAGACGGAGTTGGCGATCAGGTCGCGCGCCTCGTCGACGCCGGAGTTGCTGGCGGCGTCGATCTCGATGACGTCGGTGTCCTGGCCGGAGAGGATCGCCTTGCGGATGGCGGGGTCGGCGTCCGGGTTGTTGATGGCGTCGGCGAAGAGGCGGGCGGAGGAGGTCTTTCCGACGCCGCGGGTGCCGGTGAAGAGGTAGGCGTGTGCGACGCGACCGAGCTTGATCGCCGTCAAGAGGGTGTTGACGGTGGCTTCCTGGCCCACGAGCTGGTCGAAGGTCTGGGAGCGGTATTTGCGGGCGAGGACGAGGTAGGAAGCCATGGCCCGTCAGCGTATCAGGGCGCGGCGGACCGGTGGGTGCCGGGGGGCGAATTCGGGTCTTTGCGTCGCGTGAGCGCGTGGCGGAGACCGGTTGCGACGGTCTGGGCGGAGAGGACGCCGGCGATCCAGAGCCACGCGGCCGGTGTCGGCCAGACGCCCCAGACCAAGCGGATGATGAGGACGACGGGGAGCACCAGCACCACGCTCAGGAGGGCGCTGATCATGAGTCCGATGAGCAGGCCGGTCAGCAGGCGTGCAAGCGGCATGTGCCAACAGATGCGCGCCACAAACCCCAGCCCAACCTCTCCGCTCTGCGGAGGAGGATTCCACGCCCCGTGGTTGACGGCCAGGACACCGATGGCCCGGCCGACGCCGCTTATGGCTGCTGCGGTCAAGCCCTGACCAGGTTCACGGGCCAACCGTTCACCGGGCCCGGCCGTCAACCTCGGGGCGTGCCGATCGGCACGCGAGGAGCGGGCGATGATAGCCAGAGGACGATACCGCAGGTCGCGAGGGCTGCTCCGTCATCGGGCTCCGCTCAGTTGGGTTGGGAAACCTCCGCGGCGGCCTGCTCGGCGGTAAGGGCCGGTTGCAGGTTGATGAACATGAGCCGGGCAGCCAGGCCTCGGAGGCGACGAGGAGCGAGCGCGACTGCTTCTGCCACCGCACCGGGCATGAAGACGCGGATGAGCGCCGCGTACAGGACGCCGAAGGCGAGCCCGAGGGAGGCGCCACGGACCATCTCGGCAAGGGCGTCGCTCCATCGCGGTGAGAGGCCGCCGAACCCTGAGGTCAAGCCGCGCAGGTCGCTCCACCCCTGGATGCCGACGACCGCGATGTCGGCGTACCAGACGACGGCGGCCGCGAGCAGGGCGAGGCCCCAGGCGGGGAACTGTGCCGCGATGCGCTGCCGGGCGCCGATCCCGGCCTGTTTGAGGACCAGGCCGGTAATCCACGCGCGGCTGAAGACGAGCGTGACGCCGACGAACAGGGCCGGCCACTCAGCGCCGGGGGCGTACCAAGCGCCAAGCCCAGCCGCCGCGAAGAGCAGCCCGGCCTCGATCACCGATGTGATCGCCCAAGGCTTGAACTGCCCCTTGGCCTGCATGATGGCCAGGGTGAGGCCGTAGGTCATGCGCATGGGGAAGAAGACGCCGAAGACCTGCACGGCGAGGACGGCCGGCTCCCACTTGGTGTGCCAGATGACGGTCATGACCGAGTCGGCGGCGACGGAAAAGCCGAGGCAGAGACCGCTGGCGACCAGGACCAGCGCGCGGGTGGTCTTGAGGATGGCTTGGCTTTGGCGCTGCGGCTGGTCGTTGAGCCGCGTGAGGGCCGGCATGAGGACGTACTGCGCATTGACCGACAAGAGCACAACGAGCTGCACCGTGAGCCCGAAGGCGAAGTAGTAATGGCCGACAATCGCCTGGGGACGGAAGAGCCCGACGGCGGCGCTGTTGCCCCATTCGACCAGGAAGTTGCCGAAGAAGCCGACGGCGAGCCAGATGGTAAGGGCGATGTAGCCGCCCCAGAGGTGGCGCTTCTTCGGCTCGGCAAAGAGGTTGATGCCGACGACGCGCCGGAAGGCGGCGAGCTCGAAGGCGGCGACGGCGATCCACGCGATGAGGAAGGCGAAGGGGCCGAAGCCGGCGGCGGCGAGGGCGATCATGGTGCCGTAGCGCACCAGACCGCTGCCGATCTGCACCTTGCCCAAGGTTTCGAACCGCATGTCGACCTGGAGCTTGGCGCTGGTGAAGCTGCTGGGGGTGGAGAGGCAGAGCATCACGGCGCCGAGCACCAGCAGCCACGGCAGGCGCGGATCACGGAAGGAGAGCGGGAAGAGCGCGGGGAGGTTCTTCATCACACCCGCGAGGCACAGAAGCAGGACGGCGAGGATGACGGTGAGGGTCATCGCCATCCAGAAGAGAGGGCCGATCAGCTCCTTGTAGCGGCCGGGGCCTTGCTGGATGAGGTAGTCGCGGGCGCCGCCCTCGCGGATGAACGAGCAGAGGCCGACGATGGCGAACGCGAGCGCGAAGACGCCGAAGTCGTCGTCGCTGAGGTACCACCCCATGGCGACCTGCGCGACGAAGGAGAGCCCTTTGATCAGGATGCTGGTGCCGAGCATCCAGATCATGCTGCGACCGACCTTGGTGCCGATGTTCGCCGAGAGGTCCGCCTGCGCGGTGCCCGGGCGCGCCGGCGGCACATTCGGCTTCTGATCGGCATCGGCGGTCGGAACGGGTGTCATGTGGTGCTGAGTCTGCGGGCGTACGCGGCGCGGGGGCGTTGAGGTCGGTGGGCAAGGCCCAAAGGCGGCACGACGCCCTTCTATCGACCCATCCCCTGCAGGTCATGGACAGGCCCGTCACGCCCGATATCGTCCCCTCCCATGGACCTCTCCAGCAAGCGGATCATCGTCACCGGCGGCGCCGGGTTTCTCGGCAAGTGCGTCGTTGCGGCCCTCAAGCGTCGCGGCGTCACGCCCGGACAGGTCTTCATCCCCCGGCGGAAGGACTTCGACCTCACGCGCGAGAGCGACGTCATCCGGCTCTACAAGGATGCGTTTGGCGGGGCCGGCCAGAAGGCCGACGTGGTGATCCACCTGGCGGCCGAGGTCGGCGGCATCGGGGCCAACCGGCTGAATCCGGGGCGCTACTTCTACGCCAACATGGCGATGGCCCTGCACCTGATCGAGCAGGCCCGCTTGGACGGCATCATCGAGCGCGGCGGCAAGTTCGTGCAGGTAGGGACGATCTGCGCCTACCCGAAGTTCACGCCGGTGCCGTTCCGCGAGGAGGAGCTGTGGAACGGCTACCCCGAGGAGACCAACGCGCCGTACGGCGTGGCGAAG
>DASPMT010000274.1:0-6268 GCA_035626935.1 Phycisphaerales bacterium
GTTCCCCGCGTCGATCCGCATCGACCCGGCGGGCGGAGCCGGCGCCCCGTTCCCCGTCGCCGGGCCCGGCCTGGTCTACACGTCGTCGCTGTGGGTCTGCGCGCGCCCCACCGGCAACGCCCCCCCGGCCACGGGAGACGCTGAGCTCTGCCACCTCGCGATCGGCAACCAGACTGTGCGCACCCGACTGGCGCTGCTCGCCGGGACGACTCCTCCCGAGACGCTCGGCGTGGCCGCGTACGTGCATTCGGCGAGCGCCGACGACCAAGGGCTGTTCGGCGCGGGGCGCGACCCGCAGCTCGGTTACCTGCTGGCGCGTCCGATGTTCCGGCTTGGGGACTGGGTGCGCCTCTCGCTCACGCTCCGGACCGGCCCGGCCGGCTCGCTGACGGTGGCGATCAACGGACAGGCCGTCTCGCGCCGTGTGAACCTCGATACGACCGCCGCCGGCCCCGCCGAGTTGAACGGCGGATGGACGCTCACCTTCCCCGCGTGGCCGGGCGTGTCGTTCGAAGTGGCGGGCATCGAAAGCTGGCGCGGACCGGACTGGCCCGGCTTTGACGCACCGGTGCCGTCGCCGCAGCGGTACGACTGCGCCTGGCGCTGGCCGATGAAGTTCATCGACGGCGGCGCCGGGGCGCCGTGGACCGTAAGCGGTGATGCATCGAGCTCGGCGGTCGCGTACGGGGCCGACAACGTGCAGCCGTGGCGGACCCGTCTGACTTCCACGGGCGCGAGCGGTCAGGGTGTAACGGTGCGCAGCACACGCCCGCTCGGCGAGTTGCCGTTCAACGGCGACGGATGGGCGACGATCTGCTGGCCGATGGTCCGGTGCTCAGCCACGGGCCTCACGTGCAGCCTGGCCGTGGAGCGTGCCGACGGCGCCACGCCCGCCATGGCCGTCGCGTTCGAGCAGGGGCGGCTCTCCTGGCCGACCGGAAACGGCGGCACCGCCGAGCTGGCGGTCACCGGCGGCGACGTGCGCTGGGCCGTGTCGCTCCACCTTCACCGCGACGGGCGTGCCGCGGTGTCGGCGGTGAACATGACCGACTGGTACCAGTCGCTGGCGGGCGCGGCGGCGTTCTCCGCCGCGCTCCCTGCGTGGCACGGCGCCGGCGAGGCGCCACCGCTTGGCCGCGTGACGATGGACGGCGCGTTCGGCGCGCCGGGGACGCTCGAGTGTGACGGCGTGAGCGTGCACCGCTGGCTGACGCTGGCGATGGTGGACTCGTACACGTCGGCGCCGACGACCGGACTCGCGCCGCTCTACCACTGCGCCGACAGCAACAACGCCGGCGCTTACTCCTGCCTGGAGGACGCGTTTTCCCCCGGTCACTTCGCCGCGTACGCGCCGATCGACGGCGGGCCGGTCTGGCAGTTCCCGTTCACCACGGGACGCTCGGGCTCGACCACGTACCTGTGGGGCCGGCACGTTCTGCCGGGCATGGCGGCCGCTCGCGGCGTGCGTTATGTGATGTTCGGCGGCGTCGTCAACGACGTTTCGCTGTGCGGAACGCCGGAGCAGGCGGCGTGGATCCGGCAGATGAGCCCGCCGGTGCTCCAGTCGCTCATCGGGTCGCTGGCCGAGCGCGAGTCGGCGTTCACGTGGGTGCTGCCGGCGATCGGGCAGGCGCCCAACTTCCACAACGAGCGGTCGCTGGAGTGCTTCCGCTGGATCTGGGACGCCGCAGCGGGCGCCCACTGCGCCGGGGAGAACGCGCAGCGATTCACCGTGGCGCTCCCCGGGCCGGTGTGGATGCCCGACGGCGTGCACTACCTGTACAACTCCGGGCGCGTCGCGGCCTACACCGCCCGCTCGCTGCAGCAGCGGCCGGTCTGCGGCGTCATGCCGTGCGGCGTCGCCGACATGGGCCGCCAAGGCGGCGCAGCCGGCGCCGACGGCGCCATGGACAACAACGACTTCATCGTCTTCATCGACCGGTTCTTCGCCGGCTCGCTGCTGGCGGACGTGAGCGGCCAAGGTGCGCTGATCAACCCTGACGGCCGCCTGGACAACAACGACTTCGTCGTCTTCATCGACCTCTTCTTCAGCGAGTGCATGCGCTAAGCCGCATGCGGCACGCGGGCGCTCGAGTCACACCTACGGCCGGAGTTCGCGGACCGCCGCCTCGACCTGCGCGATCACGTGCTCCCACCCCTGGCGGGTGTTGGGCGTCTCCTTGAAGCGGAGCGGTGCGCCGAAGCGGGCGGTGATTTTTCTGGGACGCGGGACGACCGTGTGCGGTGGCATCGCGCGGAAGCAGCCGTCGAGCCAGGCGGGGATGACCGGAACTTCGAGCCCCGCGACGAGCATGCCGATGCCCGCCTTGAACTTCATGAGGTTGCCGTCGCGGGTGCGGGCCCCCTCCGGGAAGAGCACGAAGCCGACGTCGCCCACCTGCAGCCGGTCGCGCAGGTCGGCCAGCGCGTGCGGCCCGACCTTCTTGCGCCACATCGGCAGCGCGTTGATGGTGCGGGTGGCGACGGCGGCCCGGAGCGTGCTTGAGAAGAAGACGTCGCCCGCCGCGAGCGGGTGCGTGCGCACGCGCAGGCGCAGCGGGAGGGCGCTGCGGAGCGCGGCGTGGTCGAGGTGGCTGGCGTGGTTGGCCACCATCACGAACGGCGTTTGAGTCGGCAGGTGCTCGCGGCCGACGACGCTGTAGCGGTGCCAGAGCGCAAGGCCCGTTCGCGTGGCCGTCATCGAGAGGGCGCTGACGATGAGCGTGCCCAGGCCGGCCTCGCGCTTGCTGGACTTCGCACGCTCGGTCTCGGAGAGGCCGTGATCGGCGGCGGGCTGGAAGGACCACTTGCTCGGCATCTATGGGAGGATCGTTGACGACAGGAGGCGCACGGGTACGGCGGTTGACGGGCCGCTCACGCACGTGATGTAGTGATAGACCGCGGGCGCCGCGAGCAGGAGGGAGTTGCAGCGGTCCAGCACGCCGCCGTGACCGGGGAGGTCTCCGCCCATGTCCTTGATGCCCAAGTCGCGCTTGACGCTGGAGATCACCAGGTCGCCGAGCTGCGCGAGCGCCGCGGTGAGCAGGCCGAGGATGAGGCAGTGATGCCACGCCTGCAGGGGGGTACCGCGGAACGAGAGGTGGTAGAGGACGGCGGCGATCGGGGTGATGACCAGCAGCGCGCCGGCGTGGCCGGCGAGGGTCTTGTTGGGGCTTGTGCTCGGGAACAGGTGGCGCGACCGGATCGACTTGCCGCAGCAGTAGGCGGCGACGTCGGAGAGTTGGCAGCAGAAAATGACCGTGCAGAGCAGCGCCCGGTAGTCCGGCTGCGCCGCCATTGCGCCCAGGCGGCCCATGCCCATGCCGAAGAGGAAGAAGGCGCTGACGCCCAGCGCGCACCGCTGGATGTAGCCGGTCGGGGTGTCCTGCAGGACGCTCAACGCGATGATCGACACGGGGACGACGGCGGTCAGGAGTGTCAGCGCGCCGGGGTTATGGTCCAGATTGGCGGCGGTGACCAGCACGATTCCCAGCGCGACGATGGCGCTGACGAGCCGCCAGCGGAAGAGGCCGGTGGCGCGGGCGAACTCGCGGTAGCACAGAAGGCTGAGGACGCCGAAGAGCAGGATGGCCGAGAGACGCGTCGCGACCACGGGGATGAGGGTGATCAGGGCGAGGGCGATCCACGTGAGGGTGCGGATGCGGATGTCGCGCGCGAGCGCGGGCCTGCGCTTTGCGAGCACAACCGATGCGAGCAGGCCGACCACGATCCCCGAGCCCGCGGCGACGGCGACGACGCGGACGACGGGGTGGGTCAGGGCACCGGAGGTATCGGTGAGTGGTGAGAGGTCCATGGGCGTAAGCGGACGGTTCAGGCGGAGGTGCGCAGCCTTCGGGCGATGTTCCGGAGCCGGGTGAGGCAGGTGACCAGCGAACCGACAGCGATAACGGCGAGGGTGACCGGCCATACGCCGATCGGGTTGCCGTGGATGGTGAAGAGGGGCTCGATGGTGCGAGGGGAGAGCGCGAGCACGGCGCACGCGAGTGTGACAAGGGCCATGCGCCGTTTCTTGTCCATGAGGCCGGAGAAGTCGCTCCCGGCGCCGGCACCCTTGCCGACGGCGCGGATGTACGCCGTCATGACCGCCAGGATCGCGGCGCTATAGCCCAGCGCGGAGCAACTGTTTACGGCATAACCGGCGCCGATCAGGACGGCTGCGTCCGAGACGCGGTCGGGGACTTCGTTGTAGAGTTCCCCGGCGGGCGTGCCGAGCCCGCCCTCCACGGCGACCATGCCGTCGAGCATGTTGCAGAGCAGGCGGAGCATGAACAGGCCGCCCGCGCCCATGAGCATCACCCGCCCCGCGAGGTCGGTCCCGACGCGGAAGGCGAGCACGAGCAGCACGGCGCCGCCGACGGCGCAGAGCGTGCTGGCAACGGAGATGGCGTTGGGGCGGACGCGCCTGGCGGCCAGGGCGCGGGCGAGGCTGATGAACAGAGGGAAGCTGCGCGAGCGGAGCGGGCGGCGGTCGGTCGGCGTCGGTGGGTGCACGGCTGGAGGATACCGCAGGGGTGGTGTTGCAAACGGCACAGGTTCACACTCAATGCGCCGTTGCGGGTTGTCAGGGTGGTGATCGAATCGGAAGATGTTGCTGCCATTCGCCGCGTTGCGACCGCGGCTTAAGGCGACCCCTGCACGTGCCCCGCGGCGGAACGCCTCCCTGCCGCGGGGCGCTTTGTTTTTCTGCCCGGCAGGAGGCGCAGCTCGCTACTGCTGCTCCGGAAGTTCGACCCACACCGTGGTCCCTTCGCCCCAGACGCTTTCGAGGCCGCAGTCGCCCTTAAGGGCGGCGACGGCCTGCTTGACGATCGCGAGGCCCAGGCCGGTGCCGCGGCGGCCGGTGACGCCGGTGCGCGCCGGGTCGACCTGGTAGAAGCGTTCCCAGACACGCTCCTGGTGCGCAAGGGGGATGCCGGTGCCTTTATCAACCACCTCGATGCGGACGCCGCCGGCGGGGAGGCGCCGGGCGACGACGCGCACGGTGGACTGCGGCTTGGCGTGCTTGGCGGCGTTCTCGATCAGGTTGCGGAGGATGAGCGACAGGAGGCGTGCGTCGCTGTGCATCCGCCGGGCGGGTTCGTCGATCTCGGTGCTGAGGGTGACGTGCCGCTCGGCCATGATCGGGTCGAACGTCGCGCGGAGGGATTCGACGACGCTGAGCAGGTCGGTGGGGGCGAGCGTCGCGGTGAGGGCCGCGGCGTCGGTCCGCGAGAGGTCCATGAGGTCGCGGATGGTCTCTTCGAGTCGGTCGACGTGGTCGGCGATGGTCTTGAGCAGCCGGGTCCGCATCGCCGGGTCGTCGGCGGCGCCGTTGTCGAGGGTCTCGGCGGCCATGCGTATGGCGGCGATCGGCGTGCGGAGCTCGTGGCTGGCGTTTGCGACAAAGTCCTTCTGCACCTGGACGTTCTGCGCGAGCTCGGTGATGTCGCGGAGGATGAGCAGCACGCCGAAGACGCCGTCGCCCCACGCGGCGGGGAGAGGCTTTGCGGCGACGTCGAAGATCCGCGGGCCTTCCTCGGTGGTCATCGCGGCGCGGGCACGGGCGAAGTGGCCCGTCTTGGCCCGGGCGTGAACCGCGAGGACCTCGGGCCGGGTGAAGAGGCCGCGGATGGGTCGGCCGGCGAGAACGGCCATGCCGCCGGCGGGTGCGCCGGTGATGCCCCCCACCGCTGCCGCCTGGCCTGTGTCCGCGACGCCGGCGAAGCGGAGCATGGCGCGGTTGGCGAGGAGGACTTCGTCGCTGGCGTCGGTGACGACAAGCGGGTCCTGGATGGCGTCCAGGAGGGTTTCCAGGTTGCGGGTCTTCTTGGCGACCTCCTTCACCTGGACGCTCATGCGGGCGCCGAGCTGGCTGAGGGTTTGGCGGAGGCGGCTAACGTCGTCGTCGCCCGCGTCAGACTCGGGGCGGCCGAGGGTGTCGGCGGCCTCGCGGGGCGCGCGGTGCTCAGGAGAGAGCAGGCGCCGGGCCTCGACGTTGACGCGGGCGATTCGAGCGGAGCGGTTGGCGGCGGCGGCGAGGACGATGGCGATGCCGCCGACCATCCCCGCGGTGATCAGCATCAGGCCCCAAGGGATGAAAGGCAGCGCTGCGGCGACGGTTGCGGCGAGCGAGGCCAGGGCGACGGCGCTGAGTGGAGCGGCGATGTCACGCCAGGCGGGACGCATGGGTTGATCGTACAGAGGCGTGGGTGCCGAGTCTTGAGTCGCCAGTGAGAGCAGCGCCCGCCGCCAAGCTCGAGGCATTGCG
>DASPMT010000275.1:0-5623 GCA_035626935.1 Phycisphaerales bacterium
GCTCAGCTTCTTGCACCCCTTGAGCCCGTCGACGGTCGTGGGCAGCTTGACGACGATGTTCTCGGCGATCTTGATGAGCTGATCGGCCTCGCGCATCATGCCGTCGAACTCGATGCTGATCACCTCGCCGCTCACCGGCCCCTTGACCACCGAGCAGATCTCTTTCAGCCGGTCGTGGTACTTCACGCCCTTCTCTTTGGCGATCAGGCTCGGGTTGGTGGTCACACCGTCCAGCACGCCCAGGGCGGCCGCCTCTTTGATCTCGTCCAGGTTCGCCGTGTCGATGTACAGGTCCATGTCGCTGCTCCGTGCGTAAAGGGTGCGGCGAGTGTATCGGGCCGCCCCTTCGTTCTCCGCTACTTCACCAGGTTCCGCAGCTCGCGACGCAGCACCTTGCCCGTCGCGTTGCGCGGCAGCGCCTCCAGGTGCCGCACCTCGGGGACCTTGTAGCCGGCCAGCTTGCCGCGGCAGAACGTAACGATCGACTGCTTGTCGAACACCTCACCCTCTTTCAGCTCCACGAACGCGACCGGCTGCTCGCCGCGCATCGGGTCCTTCATCCCCACCACGCCCGAGTCCTTCACCGACGGGTGGTGGTTGAGCACCTCTTCGATCTCGCGCGGGAAGACGTTCTCGCCGCCGATGATCAGCATGTCCTTCAGGCGCCCGGTGATGTAGAGGTGCCCGTCGTCGTCGAAGCGGCCGATGTCGCCCGTCTTGAGCCAACCCTGCTCGTCGAACGCGGCGGCCGTCTCCTTCGGCAGGCGGTAGTACCCCTGCATGACGTTTGGCCCCTTGATGCGGACCTCGCCGTCGGTGTTGCGGCCCAGCGCGCGGCCGCTCTCGGGGTCCACGATGCGCTCCAGCACGCCCGGCAGAGGCTGCCCGACCGAGTGCGGCTTGAACTCGTGCGGGCGGCACCAGTTGGTGACCGGGCTCGTTTCGGTGAGACCGTACCCCTCGGCGATCCGGACGCCGTAGCGCTCAAAGAACTGGCCCGCCACCGCGTCCGGCAACGGCTCACCCCCGGAGACGGCGTACCGCAGGCTCTTGAAGTCGTCGGCCGACGCGTCCTTCACGTGCAGCAGCGCGTTGTACATCGACGGGATCGCGATCATCGCCGTCGGCCGGTGCTGACGGAACGCTTTGACGATCCGGTTTGGCACGAACCGCGCCGAGTAGATCACGCGGCAGCCGCGCGTGAGCGGAAGCAGCGTGAGCACCGTCAGTCCGAACGTGTGGAACTGCGGCAGCACGCCCAGCAGCACCTCGTCCTTGGCGAACCCCACCCACTCCACCGCTTGGCGGATGTTGGCCGTGATGTTCCCGTGAGTAAGCATCACACCCTTGGGCTTTCCGCTTGTGCCGCTGGTGTACAGCAGCAGAGCCAGGTCGTCGTCCGACGCCCACGCGGGGACCCGCGGCTCGGGCACCCGCTTGAGGTTGAGCTGGTCCAGGCGCAACAGGTTCACCCGCTCTGGTGTGTACCCCAGGTGCTCGAGCATCGGCGTCGCCGTCACGACCGTGTCACAGCCGCAGTCGTCGATGACGTACTGGAGTTCCTCCTGCTTGAGCAGGAAGTTCAGCGGCACGATCACCCGCCCGCTGATCCACCCCGCCAGAGCGGCGATCGGGAAGGCGCCCGAGGAAGGGAGCATGATGCCGACCGTGCCCCCCTTGCGCTTGCAGGTGCGGTCGAGGACGTCGGCCAGGTTCATGGCCGCCAGCAGGAGCTCGATGCGCCGGTACGAGCGGGTGTCGTCGGCGACGCCGCGCTCGAACGGGTACCGCAGACAGGTTCGGATGATCGGCCAATGGATGCTCAAGCCCGGCTCCCTCAAAGTTGCGGCAGGACCCCCCGCCGCCGCCGATAGTACCGGGACCGCACCCCCACTTTCGGAGGCCCCGGTCATGTTCCGCGCATCCCTTTTCGTCGCACTCCCGCTTGCCGCCTTGCTCGCAGGCTGCCGCACCGAGCAGCAGCTCAGCTACCAGGAGGCCTACGCGCAGAAGCTCTACCCGCAGGCGCTCGAGAAGGCGACGCCGATCGCCAACGATGAGCACGCGGCGGACCGGCAGCGGGCGGCGCTGATCGCCGGCATGTCGGCGCAGTCGATGGGCCAGAACGTCGAAGCGAGGAAATGGCTTGCGCCGCTCCGCCTCAGCCCGGACCGCGACATCGCCGCACGGGCGCGCGCCACGCTGGGGCTGGTCGCCAAGGCCGAAGGGAAGGCCGCCGAGGCCGCGACGCTTCTGGCCGGAAGCGCTGAAACGCTCGACGGTGATGACGCCGCCCGGGCCAAGATCCACGCAGGGGACGCCTACCGGCAGATCGGGCTCGAAAAGCAGGCGCGGCAGGAGTATCAAGGTGCCACCAGCGAGGCCGAAGACCCCGCCCTTAAGGCAGCGGCGGCGCAGAAGGCCCGCCCGATGGGGTATTTCGTTCAGTGCGGGGCCTACTCCACCCGTCAAGCAGCGGATAAGCAGGTGAAGGCCATTAAGCCCCAGGTGGCGAAAGCCGGCCAGCCAGCGCCCATGGTCATACAGATGGCACCGAACGGAACCCCCCTGTTCGTGGTGCAGATCGGCCCGTACCACGATAAGCAGCAGGCGATGTCCGCCAAAGCCCGGATGAACCTGGCCAGCGCGGCCATCACCGCCAGGCAGTAAGCTGCTGGTACGGAACCACTTAGAGGGTCCCGCGTATCACCTCCCGGACGACGCTCGTGGTCCGGGGGAGGGCGGTCCGGACGGTCGAAGGAGCAGCAGCATGAAGCGCACCGGCCTACTCGTCTCGCTCACCGTGACGGCGCTTCTATCTTGCGCCGGCGCCGCGTTCGCGCAGGGGTTCGGCCAGCCGATGGGGACTGTGCCCGAGCCGGCTATGCAGCTCACAGAGGAGCAGGCCAAGGCGCTCGCGGCCGGAGATCTGACGCCGGAGCAGCGCGAATCGCTGCGCCAGTGGAACAAGCGGCGCGTCGAGGCCGAAAAGCAGATGAAGACGATCCGCTTCAAGCACTTCGGCGGCAAGGCCGTCGCGGAGGTGCGGCAGGCGGGCATCGCGGAACTGCGGAAGGTCACCGACTCGGCCGCATTCCCCTCGATGCTGGAGATCTTCCGCGACGAGCAGGCGGACGTGCAGAAGGCCGTCGTCGACCATCTGGCGGACCTCAACACCGATCACTCCCTGACGACGCTCGCGTACGCGGCGGTGTACGAAAAGAAGCCCGAGATCAAGAAGCTCGCGGCGGCCGCGCTCAAGGCCAAGGCGGACGGCGGCCAGAAGACGCCAGACGGCGTGCACACGATCATCGCATCCGGCCTGGATTCCAAGAGCTTTGTCGCCCGCGGCGACGCGGCGCGGCTCGCGGTGAACCTGAAGCTGATCGAGGCGATCCCCGCGATGATCGCGGCCCAGATCTCCCCCACCGGCGGCGGCACCGGCGGCGGGTACATCGCCTACATCGTCGTCGGCACGCAGCGCGCGTACGTCGCGGACCTGGACCCCGTCGTCGGCGACGGCTCCGTCGCGTTCGACCCGGTGCCAGGCGTCCTCACCGAAGGGGTCATTCTCGCCATCAACGACGCGGTGGCGATCCAGTACAGCACGGGCGTGCACGATGCGCTGGTGGGCTTCACCAGCGGGCTGAGCGGCGAGGACACCAGCAGGCTCGGCTGGAACCCCCGCAAGTGGCAGGCGTGGTACGCGGGCACGCTGGTCCCGAAGCTGCGCAAGCAGCAGGAAGAAGCCGAAGCGTCCCGGCAGAAGCCCACGACGCTCGCTCCACCGAAGAAGAAGACGCCGGTTCGCGCCGTGTAACGGTCCACGCGTCGGTCACGGTTCTCCGAACAGGATCACGCTGGCGATCGCGTGCGCCTTCGTGTGCGACAGCGAAAGCAGGCTCCCCGTGACGCCGCGGGCGGCGGCGATCTCCTTCGCCCTGCCGGCGATCACCAGGCTCGGGGCGCCGTGCGCGTCGTTGAGCGTCGAGACGTCCTGCCACGTGATGCCGTCTGCCAAGCCCGTGCCCAGCGCCTTGAGCGCCGCTTCCTTCGCGGCAAAGCGCGCCGCGTAGCGGGTGACACGGCGGACATCCGACTCGCACTCGGCACGCTCTGCCGCGGTGAAGAGGCGCTCGACCATGCGGCCGCCGTGCTCGGCGAGCATCGCCTCGATGCGGGCGACCTCCACCAGATCGACGCCGTGTCCGACCAGTCGCACGGCTACTCGCCGCCCTTCTTCTTCGACTTCAGAGCGGGCTTGGCCGTCGTGGGTTTTGCGTCGGCCTTCGGCTTAGTGTCCGCCGCAACAGGAGCCTTTGTGTCGACCGTTTTCTCAGGCTTGGCGTCGCCCTTGGTCGCATCCGCGCCGGAACCGGACTTCTTGTCGGCCTCCGCGGCCTTCTTGTACCCCTCGCTCCGGTAGTCGGTCTCGTAGAAACCCGAACCCTTGAAGAGCAGGGCGGCGCCGGTGCCGATCAGGCGTTCGGCCGTCTTTCTACCGCACGCCGGGCACGTGCGCTCCGGCTTCGCGGTCATCGACTGGAAAAGCTCCCACGTGTGTCCGCAGGTCTTGCACTTGTAGTCGTACGTTGGCATAAGGAGTCGTCAGAGGGCGGAACGGCGGCCCGGGTCAGGGCGTCGGAGCGACAGAGACCTTCGCGGGGCGGATGACGCGCTCGCCACCGGTCGCGGTGGCAATGGCGTAGCCTGGCTGGAACGTGCTCACGACCCTGCCGGGCTCGACGCCGTCGGCCGTCTGCTGCGTCACCGCTTCGTGCCTTCCCGGGGTAAACAGGTCGTTGGGCTTTGGCGCAATCAACGTGACCCCGTGTTTGCCGAGCGTGCGCACCAACTCGTCACGGACGATCTTCATCCCGTCAACGAGCGACTGCGTGGACGCCTTGGTGAAATCCTGGCTCAGCGCCAGGTCAAAGTGGTCGATCACGGTGACGACGTCGGCCGCGACGCGTGATGCGCCCTCGGTCTTGGCCATTTGCTCGTTGCTCAGGGCGCGGCGCTGGTAGTTGGAGAAGTCGGCCAGGACGCGCTGGTAGTCGCCCTGCGCCTGGCAGAGCTGCTCGCGGAGCCTGGTCATCTCCTCGCTCTCGGCGGCGGCGTTCAGGATGCGGTCCTGCTCGCAGAACTCGCTGTCGTGTGGGTCTGGGTTGGTCTGGTCCGTCGTCATCTGGTAGTCCGTGTGTCCGCGGGGTCAAGCCGCGGTGAAAGCTGGATGGATCGGCGTCCGTGCGGCCGCGGCTCCTGCCGTTTTTTAGGCGAACCGTTCCTTGACCTTGCGCCAGAAGCCCTGGCTCTCGGGCAGGACGGTCTCGTTCTCCGTCTTGGCGAACTCGCGGAGCAGGCGCTCCTGCTCCGACGAGAGCTTCTTGGGGATCTCGACTTTCACGAGCACGATCATGTCGCCGCGCTTGCCGTCGCGGACGCTCGGCATTCCCTGGCCCGCCATGCGAAACATCGTGCCGAACTGCGTCCCCCGCGGCACCGTCAGCGTCGCCTTTTTGCCGTCGATGGTCGGGAGGTCGAGCTCGCCGCCGAGCGACGCCTTCGACGCGCTGATCGGCACCTCCACCACCAGGTGGTCTCCCTCGCGCCGATAGAACTG
>DASPMT010000276.1:0-2242 GCA_035626935.1 Phycisphaerales bacterium
TCTCCGCGTCTCGACGCTCCCTCGCCGCCAGCGAGACCCTCGCTTTGAAGGCAGCTTCACTCTCCCCCGGTTTCGCCGTCAGCCCCAGCTCGCCAGCGCGCAGAAGCTCGACCTTCGCCGTCCGGTACACCACGTCTGCGAACTTCTTCTGCCACGCCGAGTAGTTCTTCGCCTGCGACGCCCCCCGCGGCAGCTCCGCAAACGAAGCGTTCATCAAACCCCCTGGATCCACCTCCAGATCACCTGGAGAAAGGTCGACCTCTTCTGCTTCCTCCCACTTCACTCCCCCAACGCCAGAGCACACGTCCGCCAGCCTCGCCAACTCCTCCGTCGCGTCCACTCCCGCTTTGGCATCCACGAACCACACTTTCACGATCCCGAGCACCGCCGGCCGGTACTCAAGCCGCGCCCCCGCGCTCGCCGCCCCCTGCCGAGGCAGAAACACCTCCGGCACCCCCGGCGGAAGCACCGGCCGCCCCGCCCCCTTCGCGGGTGCCGTAATCACCGCACCCGTCAACCCTTCCCCGCTCGGTCCGAACGGCGCCACACCCTCGTCCGCCCCGAACGGGTTCACCGCCGGTTTCTCTCCCGCCGTCAACCGCTTGGTCTCCTCGCGGCTCAACGGCCCGCGCAGGTAGCTCATCGTCCACCGGGTCTGGAACACCACCGGCCGACTCTCCGCCACGTCGTTCATCAGGAACTGCCGTTTCCCCAGCCTCGACAGCACCCGGTCCGCCTCCAACCGGCCGAAGCCGCTCCCGGCGTTCGCCGCCGCGCCTTCTAGCCCGTCCAGCACGCGCGCCTTGTCCTGCTCCGTCTGCAGCCGTCCGATGAACCACGTCCCCGCGTTCGCCAGACCCTTGTAATCGATGTCGACCGGGTTCTGCGTCGCGAAGACCATCCCTACACCGAACGCCCGCGCCTGTTTCATCAGCGTCAGCATCGGCTGCTTGCTCGGGGGGTTCGCCACCGGCGGGAAGTACCCCGCGATCTCGTCCATATAGACAACCGCCCGCAGGCTCGTTGTCCCGCTCTGGCTCCGCGTCCATCCCAGCACCTCGTTCATCAGCAGCGACACGAAGAACATCCGCTGCGCATCATCAAGATGCGCGACGCTCAGGACAGACACCCGCGGCTTTCCGCTCTCGGTGTACAGCAGCCTCTGCACGTCCAGCGGCTCGCCCTGCATCCACCCCGCAAACGCCGGCGACGCCAGCAACCCGTTGATCGCCGTCGCCAGTTGGAACCGCTCCGCAGCCGGGTAAAAGGACTCCAGGTCCATGGCCCCTACCCGCGAGAACGACGGCGACTGCACGCGCTGCACCAGCGCCGGCAGGTCCAACCCTTCCCCCTTGCTCCAAGCCAGGTAGACCACGTTGCACAGCAGGATGTGCTCGCGGCCTTGCATCGGGTCCGCCTTCACACCTACGAGCCCCAGCAGGCTGCTCGCGGTTGAGCTCACCCGGTCGCGCAGCAACTCCGCATCATCAAGCACCGCCCGGGGCGGTACGCCCAGCCCCTTGAGGATTGCGATCGGCCGCGCAGTCGTCGACCCCGGCGTGTACACCGCAAACTCCGCCGCTGCCTTCAACCGCCGGACGCGCTCACCGTCCTGCCCCCACTCCGCCAGCCCCTTCCGCCAGAGCTCCGCCTGCGCCGCCCCGAACTGCTCGACGCTCTGCCCCGCCACCTGCGCCTCGTGCGGATTTGCCCACCGAGCAAAGTCCTCACCGCGAAGGTCCGGAAACGTCAGCAGCAGGTTCCCAAGGTCCCCCTTCGGATCGACCACGATCGCCGGCACGCCGTCGAGCGCCGCTTCCTCCAGCAGCGCGATGCACAGCCCTGTTTTCCCGCTCCCGGTCATCCCTACACACACCGCATGCGTCGTCAGGTGGCTGCTCTTGTACAGCAGGAGGGGACCGTCCGGCTTTCCCGATGGGCCGACCTCCGCCCCGAGGTAGAACACACCCAACTTCTCATACTCGGCCGCGCTGAACGCCATGCCCGATGGTACTGCCGACCGACCCGATAACGCGCCGGTGCCGCCGCGCTGCCTTCAGACGCACGTTCCAACACCCGATCACCTGCGGGTCCGCAAACGCGCGAGGCCCACATGTCAGACCAAACCTCGAAGAACGACAACCTCGTCGTCCGTCAGCACGAGCGCCTCCGGTGCGCCCTCACGGCCGACGCTCACATCGCTCCCGAGCACGTCGGGCCCATCACCCTCAGCCCGCTCGCC
>DASPMT010000277.1:0-2035 GCA_035626935.1 Phycisphaerales bacterium
GGACAAGGTCCCAGCGTATGCCCGTACGATGCCGCGATGTCCGAGCGACTGACCAAGCTGATGAAGATCCTCGCCGCCGATCCGGCGGACCCGTTCGTGCTCTACGGAATTGCGCAGGAGCATGCGAAGACCGGGAACCACGCCGAGGCGGTCACGTACTACGACCGCACGCTCGCGGCGGACCCGCTCTACTGCTACGCGTACTTCCACAAGGCGCGCAGCCAGCAGGCGGCCGGAGACCTGCCGGGGGCGCTCACGACGGTTGAGCAGGGACTCGCCGCGGCGCGGCGGGCCGGGGACGGTAAGGCACAGGGCGAGTTGTCGAGCCTGCAGATGGAGCTTGAAGGGTGATCGTCACGCGGATCGGCAACCCCTCGCGAACCGGGTCGCGCGCCGTGTACGCCAAGGCGGAAGGCGAGCGGACGCAGAAGGTCGCGACACTCAATGACCAGGCGCTCGCGGACCTGAGGATCGAGCCCGGGGTGGCGTGGACCGATCGGCTTGCCGCCAAGGCTCAGCAGGCGTCGGGGATGCTGGCAGCACGGCGCGACGCGTTCCGCATGATCGGCGCCCGCGCCGTCAGCCGGCAGCGGCTGATCGACCGGCTGCGGCGCAAGGGTCACGACGCAACGCTTGCCGCGTCGGTCGCCGATGAGTTTGTCGCCAGGGGTCTGATCGATGACGCCGCCTTTGCGGCGGTGGTCGCCGCTTCGGCTTCACGGCGGGCAGGCAAGCGGCTAGTGGAGTCCAAGCTGCGGGCCCGCGGGATCGACCGGGTGACGGCGGCGAGGGCCTCAGTCGACGCGGCGAAGGAACGCGACGCGCTCGAAGACGCGTTGACGCTCGGGCGTGGCAGGCTCAAGCGGATGAGCGACAGGCTGACGCCCGACGCCAAACGGCGCCGCCTGTATGGGGCGTTGGCCCGACGCGGATACGACAGTGACGTATGCCGGACGGTTGTCGAACGGCTCATGCGGCCCGGCGACGACGACTGAGTCTCTTTGCCGGTTCGCCGCGCCCTACGGCGCTTGCCGCCGCTACCGTTGCAAATGCGGATCGCCCCACTGCTTCTGACGTTGACGCTTGCCGCGGTCGCCGGCTGCGTAGCGGCGCGGAACGACGACCCGGCCCTCGCCGACGGGACCAGGCTGAACACCACGCTCCCGCAGCCGGCCGAGCCGACGTACTTCGAGCCCGACGTCCCTTCGCTCGCCGGCCTGGACCGCTCGGCTTGGCCTCAAACGGTCTTTTCGGTGCCGCAGCGCGAGGTCACGCACCAGCCGACGTACCGGACCCGTCCGGTCGCGCTCGCCAAGCGCACGGCGGTACAGCGCGGCGAATACCCCAGCGAAGAAACAGCGGGCGAGAGCATCTCAGACGGATCGCGGGGTAAACAGGCCCTCGAAGGCCTTCTCGCGCCGCTGCACGCGCTCGGGGACTTGGTCATGGTGATCCCACGGGCGGTGACGAACCACCCGCTGACACCGGTGCGAGGGCCCTTGGCGCCGGTCCATCGCGTTCCACCGTCGCAACCGACTCCGCCTGCGGCCGCGACGACAGCACCTCCGCCGCCGCCCGCCAACGCTCCGCCGCCGGTCGACCCTGTGAAGGGCACAACAGCGCCAGAGGAACCAGGCGTTCAACCAACGCCACCGGTCCCCGCCGCCCCTCCCACCCCTCCCACCCCTCCCACCCCCGCGCCGGGGCCTCGGTCATGACCGCTGCGCCAGGCGGCAGCCTGCCTACACCACCGATCGACAGCACGACGGGGCTGCCGATCGGGTATCTGTTGCGGCCGGACTGGGAGATCACACCGAAACAACTCGATGCGCTGCTGCGAGGCGGGCTGCCGGAACACGCCGTTCTTCTCGACTGCCGGCGTGACGACGAGTTCGCCTTCAACAGGCTGCCGGGCGCGGTTCAGATCGAGATGAACCAGACGGAGAAGCGGGCGGACGAGCTTGAGTCGGAAGGTGGAGGGCGGGAGCACCCGATCTATGTCTACTGCCATCACGGACGGCGTTCCCTGCAGGTA
>DASPMT010000278.1:0-2315 GCA_035626935.1 Phycisphaerales bacterium
ATGAACACGACGAAGTCGTTGTTGTCAAAGGCGCCGTCGGAGCCCGATGCTCCGCCCTGCGCGCCCCGGTCGGCCAACGGGTTGCCGGCGAAGAAGTAATCGATGAACACGATGAAGTCGTTGTTGTCCAGGGTGCTGTCGCTGCCGGCAACCCCGCCGGCGGAGCCGATGTCAGCGGGGCATGCGGGCGTCACGGGGTCTGTCGGGTTGAGCACGAGATAGATGCCTGCGGGGGGGGTGATCGTGTCGCCCCCGGCGAGGATCTGGCCGGCGTCGTTGATGTCGTACAGGTCGGTAAGGACCAGGTTCTCACCGAGGTCGGTCTTGTTGTCAAGGTTCACCAGACCCCCCTCGGCGGTCCAGAGCCAGCAGTCGAAGAAGGCCTGGTCGTGGCCTCCCGACTCGACGATCACCTGGCCGTGGTTGTTGATCGCCTTGGGACGGTTGCTGAAGGCGGGGATGCCGAACTCGCGAGCGCCCTCGGCGGCGCTCCAGACAAAGCCGCGGGAGTACCAGCGGAGCGGGTGGCTTGTGGACCGCGTCCAGCGCGCCAGCACCTGCCCGGCGTTGTTGATCCCTTCGACGCTGATCCCCGACCAGCCCGCGGGGGGCGGCGGGAGGAACGTCAGCGTGCCGTCGGTGCCGCGGAAGACGGCGGTGGTGGCGCCGGTGCGGTAGGCCATCTGGCCAGAGTCGTTGATGACGAGCGGGCGGTTCATGCCGCCGGAGTGCCCGCCGACGCCGGGGAAGGTGGTCATCGCCGGGGGCTGGGTTGAGGTGAAGAGGCAGTCGACCGAGCCGTCAACGACGTCGACGCACGATGAGCCGCCGATAAGCCCGGCGGTGTTGATCGTGACGGCGTGACTGCCGACGGGGAACATCGAGAAGGCGCCGTTCTCGTACGTCCAGCCGCGAGGGTTGGTGGTGTCGGACCACGTGGGGCATGCGAAGCCGACGATAACGCCGGCGTTGTTGATGTCCATCGGCACCGAGAACTCAAGCCCAGCAGGCTTGGGAAGCAAGGTGTAGCCTGAACTCTGCGAGTAGATAAAGGGTTGGCGGTTGGTGACGGGCGAGCCGTACCACCAGCCGACGACGACGCCGCTGTCGTTGATGGCGGATGGGTAGAGCGCGAAGCCGTCGGGCGCCTCGATGGGGTCGACCGTGAACTGTGGCTGAGCGAGCGCAACAGCCGAGAGGGCAACCGTGAAAACCGCGGGGACAAAGGCGCGTGTCATATGGGGTCTCCGTGTCGTCTGGAACCGGGCATGCGACACAACACCTCCCAGCGTGTCAGATTCCTCTGGGGACGGTCGTGATTGGGCAATGAAAGCTCGGCGAGGACCCGCTCGGGACGTGGCGCACCGGGATGCGGTCTCCTCGCCCCATCGACTTCAGCACCCGGCAAGAACCTGATCGACGGAATTGCTGTCGTCCTGAGCGCCGCGGGGCGGAAGACACCCAGCGGTGCCGTCATCGCTCGCGGGTCTTCAAGAGGTCTGGCCGCCTGGCGCGTCGGGGTTGCTGCCGTGCTCCGAAGTGCCCCGTTCAACCGCCGGGGCGCGTCGGCTCGACGGGCACGGGGTTCACCGGCGGATCGCCGCCTTCGTTCACGGGCGCATTGATGTTTGGTCGCAGCGGCTGGATGAGGTTGGGATCGGCGGGGGGCTCGGCAATCTCGGGCGCGGGGCCGGCATCGCCGGGGAGCTGGAGGAGCCCTTCGCGGGTGACGCGGAGCTGACCGGTGGTGAGCAGGTAGTCGAGCACGGCGTTGCGGAGGTCGGTGACGGCCTGGTCGCGCGAGTTCTCCGCGTCGCGGAGCGCGTTGGCGGTGTCGACGATCTCCTGGGCGGTGATCTCGTCGGCCTTGAGCTCCTGCTCCTTGGCGCGGCGCAGGTTGATCTTGACGGCCTGCTCGGCCAGGGTGAGAGCGAATCGGGCGCGGTCGACCTCGCGCACAGCGGCCCGCGCCTCGATCACGACGGTGTCGCGGAGGTTGTCCAGGTCGCGGCGGGCACGCTCGGCGTCGATCTGGGCGCTGCGGACGACGAGTCGCTCGTTGCGGCGGTCCAGGGGCCAGTCGACGCGGACGCCGACGTTGTACGCGCCGTCGTTGGGGCTGAAGCCGAAACGGCCGACGTCGCGGGTGGGGTCGGTGGGAAGGCCCGCGGAGCCGAAAAGGTTGACGTCGGCGAGCGTGCCGTTCTCGGCTACCAATACACGGCGCTGGGCGTCCTCGCGCCGGTCGCGCTGGGTCTGCAGGTCAAGCCGGTAGTCGAGAGCCGCGCGGGCGGCGTCGTCGGGGGTGGTCTCAG
>DASPMT010000279.1:0-5648 GCA_035626935.1 Phycisphaerales bacterium
TCGCGGTACGCGTAGTTGCGGATCGTAAAGGGCACGTCGCGGCCGCGTTCTGGGAACATGATGCGGCGCCACGTGCCGACATAGAGAAACGGCAGCGTGTACGCGCGCCCGTACCAGACCCGTTCCATCACGCCTCGGCCGACAGAAGCAACGTTGTCGAGCGATGAGAACCCGAATCGCTTCTGGAGCATCGGATGGAGACGTTCAAAGTCGCTCCCCAGCGCCCGCCGATAGATCGAGCTCATCGGCCCTCCCCCGGCTTGCGGCGCAAACACCGTCCTGCCGACGGCAGGTCGCGACAGGCGACAAGGCCGCACAGCGCCAGGCCGACCATCGCGGCCGCGAGCGAGGCCGGGTTGAAGGGTTCCACGAACAGGCCCGGAGACGACAGGAGTGCCGGCAGGGTTACGGCCGCCAGGACGACCAGGGTCGCGACGTACGGCCAGCGCCGCGACCAGAACACCAGCAGCGCCAGCGCCAGCACCACCTCAGCCAGACCCGCGACCACGACAAGTGACGGCCCGTGCGCGCGGACCCACCGCGGCAGCGCGGCCTCTACAAGCGCCTGCTCGCGCGGGTGCTCGATCAGGAGTTTCGGCACAAACCCCTGCCACGCCCAGCAGAGCGCCAGCGAAACGCGGGCGATCGCGTTCACCACGGCGCGAGCGGCCGACAAGCCGGGATCGATGCCGCGCTCGAGCCACAGCCGGAGCCGGTCGAAGCTCCATGCGGTGGCCCATCCCATCAGGGGTCGGAAGAGCAGGTCGTCGAGGTACTCGCCCAGGACGCCGAACCGGGTGCGGTAGTCGTAGAGGGTGAGAAATCGCACGCCTCGCTCGGTGGGGATGTACCTCCAGTACCCTGACCCCTCCCGGATGAGCGACCGGCGATCCTCAGAGGCGAACCAGAGCGAGGAGGCGCGTTCCCCGTTGATCTCTCTGTTGCCGACGCTCCGGCCGGTGCCGGCGATCGTCATGCCCACGCCCAGACGGGTCTGGTAGGTGAACCGCTGCGGCTCGTCCTCGCTCTCGCGCGGGATGTACTCGATGCGGCTGAACCGCAGGTCCCAGCGCTGGTGCTCCTGCGGCGTCTGGGTCAACGTCCAGAGGCGGTCGAGAGGGGCATCGATGGTGATCTCAACGTAGATCGGATCGCCCACGCGGCCTCCAGGGTCATCCTTGCACTGCCCACGCCTTGCCGCTGCGTCTGATGCGCCTGTAAAGGGTGTCGCGCTCGACGGGCGCAAAACCGGCTTCCCGGATCGCCTTGGTAAGCGACCAGACGCTGACTTCCTGGTGCGTGCTTGCTCCACCAACTTTGGTGATGTCGTACCACACCACGGTGCCGTCGATGTCGTCGGCACCGCTCTGGAGCATGAGCTGCGCCATCGGCAGGGTCTGCATGATCCAGAAGGCTTTGACGTGCGGGAAGTTGTCGAGCATCAGACGGGCGACGGCGAGCGAACGGAGGTTCTCAAGGCCCGTGGGGCCGGGGAGGTGCTCGAGGTCGCAGCCGTCTGGAAAGAACGGGAGGGGAATGATCGTCTGGAAGTAGCCGTGAGGAGAAGCCGCGGGCGCCGAGCCGTGATCGCTGGGTGAAGCCGCCGCGAAATCGAGGGGCTTGAGAATGCCGGGCCTCGTGAGCGTGATGACGGGTGCGCCCATACCGGGGTCGTCGCCGGCTCCCAAGTGACCGCTCTCGATGTCCTCGGCCCCCCACTGGTTGCGCTGGCCGCTGTCTGCGTAACCCATGCGCGAGAGGGCGAGGTCCTGGGCGCGCCGGAGCATGTCGAGATGCACCAGGCGTTCCTGGCGGCGCTCGATGTGCCCGTACAGCATGGTCGCGTTGGTGTTCATCCCCAGCTCGTGGGCGACGCGGTGCACGTCCATCCAGACGTCGCTGCGGATCTTCCCTTTGTACGCCTCGTCGTGGATGCGGTCGTCGAATACCTCGGCGCCGCCGCCCGGGAGCGACCCGAGGCCCGCGGCCTTCAACTCACTGAGCACGTACCGGATGCCCGCGACACGGTCATCGACCTTGTACTTCTTCGCGATCTTCGCAAGGTGCACGATCTCGACAGCGGTGAACGCCTTGACGTGCAGGTCGCTGCCCATCTCCCGGGCGGTCTGGCGGATCGTGCGGACCAAACCGGTGTAGTAAGCGAAAGGGAGCTTCGGGTGCAGGCCGCCGACGCAGTGCATTTCGGTGGCGCCGTTCTCGACGGCCTCGCGGGCCTGCTGGCGGACGTAGTCGAGGTCACGGGTGTACGCGCCTTCCTGGCCGTCCTTGCGGTAGAACTCACAGAACTTGCACGACAGCGCGCAGACGTTCGAGTAGTTCAGGTGGCGGTTGATGTTGTAGTAGGCGGTGTCCCCGTGCAGCCGGCGGCGGACGGTGTCGGCCAGTTCGCAGACGCGCCAGAGGTCGGGGGTGTAGAACAACGTTCGACCGTCCGCCAGCGACAGACGTACGCCGCGTTCGACCTTGTCCGCGATAGCTTCCAGTCCGCCGTCAGGTCCGCGGAGTCGCGCGGTCGTTGGCTTGATTTCCGGGGCAAGAGCGCTCATCAGGCGAACCGTAGCCGGCCCAAAACGAGTTTTCAAAAGAAAATGAAACTGCCCGCGTCACGCGGCTGCCGGGGTAGCGCCGGCGGCCGCTCAACGAAGCAGGAACACCTTCACGAGCGTATCGCCGATGCCGATAAGCGCCGCGCCCGCGACAATGCCAGCACAGATTGGTTCGTGCGTGTCGATCCAGAGTCGGTGACCGAAGCTCTGCTTACGCGCGTGATAGACGCGGTGCATCGCCCAGAAGAAGAGGGCGCCGGCGAACATCGCGATCGTCGAGTCTGGCGGAACGACCACGCCCAGCCCGATGGCCAGCGGAGAGAGCGGGAATTTCCCTTTGGACCTGATCCGCGCAATCTCCATGATCAGGGCGACCACGGCGGCGATCACCATCGACCTGATGATCGACGCCGTCAGCAGAGTCTTGCTCGACGCGCCTCCGAAGATGCTGGTCACCAGTTCCGAAACGCCCTTCCACTGCACTGCGCCGGGGAACCCGAACTGGCCGCCCTCGGGCGACATCACCTTCTGGACGTGCATCGGGTCCGTCGCGGCGGCGATCGGGCTGTAGTCGCTGAGGAACAGCACGTAGAAGAGAGGCGTACTGGCCAAGGCACCCGAGACGATCCCGATGATGTGCCCGATCGCCTGCTGTCGCGGCTTGGCTCCGAGCATGTACCCGGGCTTGATGTCCATCAGGAGGTTCGCGGCGTTGCTCGACACTTCGACCGACATGACGCCTGTCATCAGGTTGGTGGCGGCGTGCTTGGGGTTGGCAGCGCCGAAGATGAACTGCGGGATCTTGCTGAGAGAGCCTGAGGGGGTAATCCCCGTCATCGCCGTGCTGCTGGCGGCAATGAGGCTCAGCACGATGACCAAGGGCACGGCCAGCGCGCCGAAGAGCACCGGCACGCCGAACCACGCCCACGCCATCCAGACGCCGATCGCGCCGAAGATGGGCATGCCGACGAACGAAACCCAAAGCGGCAGCTCGATGTGCTTGAGCACGTCGTTGCCGGCGGCGGGCTTCTTCTTCCCGGTGAGCGCCTTAAAGGCTTCGACAAAGACCTGGGGCTTGGCGAACAGCGCGACCATCGAGGCCACCACCATCAGCACGATGCCGTACCAGAGCGCCCACGAGTTGAGGATGTGCGCGCGCCCATAGACGTACCCTCCGTCGGCGTTGAGCTTCGCGACGCCGTTGGCCATCTGCGGCTGGATTTCGCCGACGTTGATCATCCAAGGCACGATGATGACGAAGTTGATGAGCATTCCGACCATCATGCTGATGCCGGACTTGATCCCCATGAGGCCGCCGGCGCCGAACATCGCCAGGTCCAGACCCGGGCGGAGCCCAAGCTCCTGCATCGGCACACCGGCGATGACCGGCTTCTGCAGCCAAGAGGGTGCGCCCGCGGGGATCATCCACGAGACCCATTTGTCCAGTTCGTGGGGCAGATGCCACGTGGCGTCGAGCACCTTCTTGTTGGCCGAGACCAACGCACCCCACGGCCCGCCCTGGTTGACCCACAAGAACAAAGCGCGGATCGCCCGCAGGTAGGAGTCGCCTGAGATAAAACTGATCAGGCCCGCGAGCCCCGCGGCGATGGCAAGCGCCTTGGCCTTGAAGATACCCACGGACGCGTCGGAGGTATAGAGCGTGTCGAGCACGACACCGCAGGCGCGCCCTTCCGGGAACGGTTGCTGCTCATCGTTGATAAACCGGCGCTTCATCGGGAAGGCGACCAGCACGCCGAGGACCGAGAGGACGACGTTGAACCCGAAGATCTGGTAGAACGGGATGGGCTTGTTCTCGATCCACATGTAGGCCGCGATGCCGCCGATCAACGGCCCGGTCATGTAGCCGGCCGCGGTGGCGATCGACTGCATCGCGTTGTTCTCAAGGATCGTGAAATCATCGACCGGGCGACGGCGGACGAGGCTCACGACCGCCCACACGGCGGCGATCAACCCCGCGGCGGTCAGGGCCCATCCCAGGACGCCCCGGCCCATCGAGAGCACCCCGATCAGAACCAGCGCCAACCCGGCGACCCCGACCACGATCCGTTGAAAGGCACGGCCCGCGGAGGTGCGGTCGAGCGTAGAGATAACCTTAAAAGCGGCGAACGCGACGATCACACTTGTGAGGCCGACGCCGAGCGTCCAGCCGGTCTTCGCGCCCACATACAGGTTGGTCGCAGAGAGCAAGCCGCCGATGACAAAGCCGACGGCCGCCGAACGGACAGTCAGCTGCGCCATGTCGCCACGGAATACGTTGGCGAGCCACCAACGGTCTTTCTGCTCCACCGACCAAGTGCTGATCTGCTCGTCCGTGAGTTGCGGGATCGCCATGGTTTTGTTCTGCCGAAGGCGGCTGTGTGGGAACGTGGGGAGGGAGCGGACGGAAAACGCAGGCCGATGCCACGATAGCGGCGGGGACGAGAATTGGAACTCAGATCTTCTGGTTCAGCCAGATGAGCCCGATAACGGTGCCGGCAATCGCCATGAATGCTGCCAGGAGGCTCTCGCCCGCAACCAAGCCCGAGGCGATGGGGACGTTGTACTTCTCCGTCGCCTTGGGGAAGGCCTTGCTCCAGACGTATGTGATCACCGCGCCGATCGCGAACGAGAACGCGTTCTGGAACGGCACCACCCAGGCGAGCCCCAGACCCGTCGCTGACGGGAAGAACTTGCGGTACTGCTTGGGGATTAGGAACAGCTCGATCAGCGGCATCGCGACCCCGATGAGGCCGCCGACGACGATGCCCCACCGCGCGGTCTCGGGGATGGAGTTGAGGCCCTGCGTCAGCGCCTCGGCGAACGCTTTCCACATGGTTGCCGCGGGCGGGTTGTAGCTCTCAAGCGTCGCCTTGTCAGGGAACATCAGGTACCAAGCGGGGACAATCGCCAACGTTCCGAAAAAGCACCCCATGAACTGGGCGATGAACTGCTTGCGCGGGTTGGCGCCCAGCAGATAGCCGCTCTTGAGGTCCGTCAGCAAATCGGCCGACGCGCCGGCGGCCCCTGCGGTCACGCCAGCGGAGGCGAGGTTGACGACCTGGTTCCCCTTTGCCAGTGCCG
>DASPMT010000280.1:0-2498 GCA_035626935.1 Phycisphaerales bacterium
AAGGGGGGAAAGGATAGCAGGGTGTAAGGGTCGGTCAAGGCACCGGCCCTGCCAATCAGGGGCTCGCTTCCCGTCCAGTGCTGCCGCGACGACTTCACTCTATCGAGTCCGTACCCTCTCGCCGATGCCTCCTCCCGCCTCCTCGCTCTTCAACAGCACGCTCACCCACCCCCTCATCGCCCCCTCGATCCTCGCCGCCGATTTCGCAAACATGGCCGCCCAGTGCCGCGCCGTCGCCGGAGCCCTGCCAGGCAACGGCGCCGGCGGGGACCTGCTCCACCTCGACGTGATGGACGGTCATTTCGTCCCCAACCTCACCATGGGCCCGGATATGTGCCGCGGCCTGCGAAGAGCCTGCCCGGACGCATTCCTTGACGTCCACCTGATGGTCGAAAAGCCCGCGATGTACGTCGAGCCCTTCGCCAAAGCCGGCGCCAACAACATCACCTTTCACATCGAAGTCGTGAAAGGCCCTGCCGTGGCCGAACTGGTCGCCCACATCCATTCACTGGGAATGACCGCGGGCATCGCCATCAACCCGCCGACACCCGTCGAAGCGGTCATGCCTCATGTCCATGAAGCCGACCTCACCCTGGTCATGTCCGTAAACCCCGGTTTCGGCGGCCAAGCCTTCATCCCGGAGGTTCTCTCCAAGGTGCGAGCCGTCAAGGCCCGCCAGACGCCCCTTCAGCGACTCGAGATGGACGGTGGCATCAACCTGCAGACAGCGAGGCTCTGCCGCGAGGCCGGCTGCGACGTGCTTGTCGCCGGATCCTCCATCTTCGGGCATCCACAAAGCGAGTGGCCGTCGATCATCCGCCAGTTGCGCACCGGCTGACCCACCTCCCAAGGCGGTCGCTGCACCGGTACGGCCCACGTACGGTCCAATGCAACCAAGCCCATTGACTCCCCCTATGCTCGGCGTTCGCAGCAGACAAAGTCTCCCTCCAACTCGTACGGACTCAGTTTGGGTGGAGACTTGCGAAGACATTGTGATCCAGTAGACGATTCACGGGACCGGCACCGGCAAGGACTGCCACCGCCACCCTTCCTCCTCAGGACGCTTACCCGATGACCCAAGCCGCGACCCGTCAGACTTCATGGAGTGAAGTCCGTCCGCAGCGCAAAGCCGTGATCCCCGAGGGGCTCTGGCTCCGCTGCCCGTCGTGCTCACATCTGATCTACCGCAAACAGATGGAGGCCAACCTCCACTGCTGCCCCGAGTGCCAGCACCACTTCCGCGTCAACGCCGGTGATCGCATCGAGATGATCGTCGACCAGGGCACCTTCGAGCCCATGTTCACCGGGCTTCGTCCAACCGACCCGCTCGGCTTCAAGGACCTCAAGACCTACGCCGACCGCCTCAAATCCGAGCAGAAAAAGTCCGGCCAGACCGACGCCATCCAAGCCGGGATGGGGTTCGTCAAGGGCCGCCAGCTCATGCTCGCGGTGATCGACCTCGGCTTCATGATGGGCTCGATGGGCTCGGTCGTCGGCGAAGTCATCACCCGCGCGATCGAAGAGGCCACCACCCGCAACCTCCCGCTGCTCGTAGTCAGCGGCTCCGGCGGCGCACGCATGCAGGAGTCCGGCCTCTCGCTGATGCAGATGGCCAAAACCTCTGCGGCCCTCGCACGCTACGACCGCGCCGGCGGCCTCTTCATCAGCCTCCTCACCGACCCCACCACCGGCGGCGTCACCGCGTCGTTCGCGATGCTCGGCGACGTCATCCTCGCCGAGCCCAAGGCCCTCATCGGCTTCGCCGGCCCGCGCGTCATCCAGCAGACCATCCGCCAGGAGCTCCCCGAGGGCTTCCAGCGCGCCGAGTACCTCAAGAACGGCGGCATGGTCGACCGCGTCGTCCCGCGCAGCCAGCTCCGCAACGAGATCGCCCGCCTGATCGACTACACGGGCAAGTGAGGCGAAATAGTCAAGTCCCAAATGGCCAAAGCGCGCCAAAGAGGTTTCTCCCCTCCTGATTTGTCTATTTGCAGCTTGACGATCTGACAATTCACCGCATGCCCGAATCACGCACCACAACCCAGCGGCTGCAGCTCGCCTTCGCCAACCTCGCCGGCGCTGTCGTCCTCGCCTTCATCGCCTGGAAGGCCGCCGAGTGGGGCTTCGCCTACCTCGCCGCGGCCGGCGAAACCTACAGCGAGCTCACGTCGCCCCGAGGCCGCCAGACCGTCGCCGCAGGGTGGATGCTCCCGGTCGCGATCTTCCTCATCGCCGGCTTCGCCGCCCTCCTTGGCCTCGCCGCCGTGGCCAACGCCGGCTACCTCGCTTTCCGCCGGGAAGACTGACGAAACGGGCTGACCCGCCCAAATCCGCTGGTCTTTGCCGGGCCGACGGGTAGATTGAGTGGATGAACCACGAAGTCGACCGCCGTCTCATGCTCGGCGCTGCAGGTCTCGCCGGCGTCTCCGCCCTCGCCGCGATCGCCAAAGCCGGCCCGCTCAACCCGCCCCCCGGACCCGTCTTCCCCACCGGCCGCA
>DASPMT010000281.1:0-2461 GCA_035626935.1 Phycisphaerales bacterium
GACCTGCCGCCATGGCTTTCCGACCACGTTCTCTGGGAGAGTGGCGACCCGTACTTCTATATGCGCAGCGATCCAGACGGGCGATTGCTGATGGGAGGAGAGGACAGCCCGTTCAAGAGCGATACGGCAAACAGCCGCGTGCTCCGGCGCCGCGTCGACAATCTTGTCTCTGCGTGCGGCGCTCTGTTGCCGCGCGTGCCGATCGAGGTCGCGTTCAGTTGGGCCGGCGTTTTCGGTCAGACGCGCGACGGTCTCGGGTACTTCGGCGAGAGCCCCGAGCGCCCCGGCGCCGACTTCGTGCTCGGCTTCGGGGGCAACGGCATCACGTTCAGCGCGGTCTTCGCGGAGATGCTCGCGCAGAAGTACCGCGCCGGAGGCGGAGCCCCACCGCTGGCACGGCTGTTCCGCTTCGGGCGGTGAGCAAGCCGTGCGATGCGCCCTTCACCTTGGTTTCACGCCGGTCCGTCACGCGTTTGCAAGGCGGATCCCGAACACGGGGTTCGCAAAGGAGTCCCATCATGGCAGACGGAAACGGCAGTAGGCGTGGTTCCTCGGGCGCTCGCGGCAGCCGCGGCGGCACCTCCAAGAGCGGCGGGTCCCGCGGCGGCACCTCGCGCAGCGGCACTTCGACCCGCTCGCGCAGCGGTTCCAGCGGTATGTCGAGCTCCCGTTCGGCCTCGTCGCGCTCCCGCGGCGGGTCGTCGCGTGCGGACAGCTCCGGCGGCGCGCGGGGATCGTCGCGCGGTTCAAGCCGGTCCGGCTCACGCTCTGGGTCCCGTGGCAGCAGCCGCGGAGCACGTTGAGCTCGGCGACGGAGTAGAACGAAAAACGGCCCGGGCAGCGCCCGGGCCGTGTCGTTCAGTGACGTCCGGGCCAGATTGTGGTCAGACTTCGACGACCATCGCCACCGCGTTGCCGCCGCCCAGGCAAAGGGCGACGACCCCGCGCTTGCCGCCGGTGCGGCGGAGCTGATGGACGAGCGTGACCAGGCAGCGGGCACCCGAAGCGCCGATCGGATGACCCAGCGCGGTCGCTCCGCCGGCGACGTTCACGCGGTCCTCGGGGATCCCGCCCGCCTTCATGTTCTGCAGCACCTGCGCACAGAAGGCCTCGTTGAGCTCGAAGAGGTCGATGTCCGACAGCTTCAGGCCCGCCTTGGCGACCACGGCCGGCACAGCGAGGGCGGGCGCAGTGAAGATGTCCTTGGGAGCGACGCCCGATGTGTGGTAGGCGACGATCTTCGCGATAGGCTTGACGCCAAGGGCCTCGGCCTTGGCGAGCGACGCGACGCACACCGCCGCGCCGCCGTCAGAGATCTGGCTTGCGTTGCCGGCGGTGATGGTGCCTTCCTTGTCGAAGACGGGGCGGAGCTTGCCGAGGGTGTCGGTCGTGGTGTCGGCGCGGAACCCTTCGTCGGTGGCAACGCCCGGCGATTTCTTGTCGAGGGTCTGCTCGGGGGTGACGGCGACGATCTCACTCTTGAACCACCCCTCTGCGGTCGCCTTGGCGGCGAACTGGTTGGAGCGGGCAGCCCAGCGGTCCTGGTCGGCGCGCGTGATGCTGCAGCTCCGAGCCGTGTGCTCGGCGGCGCTGCCCATGACCCATTTCTCAAAGGGGCACACGAGCCCGTCGTGCTGCATGTGGTCCTCAAACTGCGTCGGGCCGAACTTGGGGGCGCCCGCTCCGTCGCGCAGGTGCGCGAAGAAAGGGGCCCGCGTCATGTTCTCGAAGCCGCCCGCGAAGACGAGGCTGTTGTCTCCGGCCTTGATCGACTGGGCCGCCTGCATCACCGCCTGAAGGCCCGATCCGCAGACCTTGTTCACCGTGACGGCCGACTGCGTGTCGGGGAGGCCTGCCTTCAGCGCCGCCTGGCGCGCGGGCGCCTGACCGAGCCCGGCCTGCAGCACGCACCCCATGATCACCTCGTCGACGCCGCCCGATTTGGCCGCGGCCGCGATCGCGGGGTGCTCGGCCATGATGCCCTGCATGGCGTACGAGCCCAGCAGCGGAGCGTGAACCTTCGAGAGCCCGCCGAAGAAACGCCCGATCGGCGTGCGCTTGGCGGCGAGGATGACGGGTGTGGTGGATGCGGACATCGAGGCCTCCAAACCGCGGGAAATGCGGCTGTTCTGCACGGTGCGAGGGTCATTCTACTCCGCGGCGTGCGCGGAGTAAGGGTCCCGTAACCTGTCGTACGCGTGGCGCGTCTGCGTGGAGGGTGCGTAGCGACAAATGAGGGTCTTGACCCTACGTGAATGACCGCCGCGCATCGATTCAACCATGAAGCGCGCAGTCACTTTGCTGGCCGACCCGTGGTGGGAAGGTCGGTTACGCGTTCGACGGATTTTTGCGCGGCGGCGGGTTTGGCTTCGGCGGCGTTCATCGCCGCGAGGCTGCGTCCGCGCAGGTCCTCTCCGATCCGCTCGGCCGACACGGGGCCGGCAAATGATCGTTCGCGGAT
>DASPMT010000282.1:0-5511 GCA_035626935.1 Phycisphaerales bacterium
CTGATCGACGTCTCGGTCACGGCCTCACCCATCCGGGACGCCTCCGGCCGGATCATCGGCGCGTCGAAGGTGGCGCGGGACGTGACTGGACGTCGGCGCGTCCAGGAGGAGCGGGAGAAGCTGTTCGCGGCCGAACGCGCCGCCCGCGCCGAGGCGGAGCGCCTCGGGCGCCTGAAGGACGAGTTCCTGGCGACGCTCAGCCACGAGCTGCGGACGCCCCTGAGCGCCGTGCTGGGGTGGGCGCAACTCCTCCGCAGGCCAGGGGCGGAGACGGCGACGCTCCAGACGGGTCTGGAGGTCATCGAGCGCAACGCCAGGGCACAGGTCAGGCTGGTGGATGACATGCTCGACATGAGCAGGGTGATGGCGGGCAAGCTGCAGATCCGTGCGCAGCGGGTGGACCTGCCCGCACTTGTGCGCGACGCCGTCGAATCCGTGCGCGTGGCGGCCGCCGCCAAGGACCTGTCGGTCAACTGCAGTCCGGACCGCGGGAGGATACTGGTGTACGGTGACCCGGCCCGGCTGCAGCAGGTTGTGTGGAACCTGCTGAGCAACGCCGTGAAATTCACGCCGGCGGGGGGACAGATTGATGTCAGCGTCGGCCGCGAGGGGGATCAGGCCGTCGTCCGGGTCGCCGATAGCGGCGAAGGGATCTCTCCCGAGTTCCTTCCGGCTGTCTTCGACCGCTTCCGGCAGGCAGACGCCGCCACCACGCGCCGGCATGGCGGGCTGGGTCTGGGTCTTGCCATCGTCAAGCAGATGGTCGAGGCGCACGGCGGAATGGTGCGGGCGGAGAGCGCCGGCAAGGGGAAGGGCGCCGTCTTCGCCGTCTCTCTTCCAGTGCACGTTCCGGCGGCCGACGCCGCCGCTCAGCCCGGGGCCGTTGCGCCGGCTCCGCCTGCCGCACCCCCGCTCGCCGGCGCCCGCGTGCTGGCCGTCGACGACGACCCCGACGCGCGCGAGCTTGTGCGCCGCATTCTTACGGAGGCCGGCGCAGAGGTTTGCGTCGCTGCCGGGGGCGGCGAGGCCTTTGACAAGGTTTCACTCCTTCAACCCACGGTCATCGTCAGCGACTTGGGGATGCCCGATCTGGACGGCTTCGGGTTTCTTCGCAAGGTTCGCGCCCTGCCGACGGACTCGGGGGGCAACACGCCGATGATCGCTCACTCGGCGCTTGCGCGTCCGGAGGATCGGCAGCGCGCGCTGGGTGCCGGCTTCCACGGATTCGTCCGCAAGCCTCTCGAACCGGTCGAATTGCTGGCGGCGGTTGTCGCGGCCCTGGGGACCCCGCAGCCGTCCGTGCGCCTCGGCGGGAGATCTCCGGTCGCCACCTCGCAGCACCTTGCGCGCTCCTCTCTCGCCCTGGATTCCGTCGAATAGCCGGGGCCGGGCGCAACTTGGCCCCGTCGGAAACGGCATCCGTCTGTCAGCCTTGCAGCTCTGCACCGACCAAGCGCGCCGCGACGGCGGGTGCGCGTTGCCCCTTTGACGGCGCGGCAGCAGAGCGATGCTCTGCGGTCCCTGGCTTCGGGCTCCGCCCCGTTGCGCACGGGGGTCCGGCCTCCCGACGGTCCGAGCGGAAAGAGCAGAACTGGGCCCGACCCCATCAAGAAAAGTCTTGAGTGCTGAGTCACGAGTGACGAGTGAAAGGCGGTAGACTCGGCGCATCGGATGAAGAAGCCGCGGCCACCCAAGAAGGTCGGACACAAGCGGAGAGCCGCGGGGTGGATGCTCCTCACCCTCGGCGTGGTAGGGGCTGTGGGCATGGTCAGTCGCGACACGTGGGTGGCAGCCGCGACTCATCCCGAGGCCGCCGTGCAGAGTGGACGGCCGAATACTGGCCGTTCGTGGCTGCGTTCTGCGTCTGTGCCGTTCTGCTTCTGCGCCCCAAAGCCGCGGCAGGAGAATCCGGCCGCACCGGCCGCACGTGTCCCGGTTGCGGGTACTCGCTCGCGGGGCTGAGCGCGGGCGCGGCGTGCCCCGAGTGCGGGAAGCCCTCTCCCACGCTCAGCACTCAGGACTCATCGCTCAAGACTTCTTCTTGATGGGGTCGGTGGCCCGTGTGGACGGGAGCGCAGCGCACGGGAGCCGGAAGCCGACATCCGCAGAGCATCGCTCTGCATCCTCACCCTTGCTACAAGCGGACAAAGGCGGATTCCTTGATGGGGTCGGGGCATGGTCGACTCAGGTGTGCGGACGTCGCTCTCGCCGGGGGGGCGGACCCATGGAGGCCGAGGGTTGCGCGGAGACCATCCCGCCGCCGGTTAAGCCTTGACCCCCATGGGTCCGGCCAAGAGCGAGCCCCGAGCTGAGACAACAGAGCTGGGCCCGACCCTATCCAAAAAACTGCCTTCTTCCTGCTCTCTCCACGAGATGGATGCAGAGCGGTACTCCGCGGATGTTGACTTCTGCTGGGGGCGGTCCAGGCAGCCAGCCTACATCTGGGACCGGAACGGCCACACGAAGATCTCCCACAGCCGCTCCCCGAGCCCGCGGCTGTTCCACTCGTCGTAGGTGATCTCTTTGCAGCGCGACATGTCGTCCTCGAACAGGCGCGTCTGCTCCCCGGCGAACGCGGCGTCCAGCACGTTGAGGTTCGCCTCGCAGTTGATGCCGAACGAACGCGGGTCGAGGTTGGAGGACCCGACGGAGCACCACAGGTCGTCGACGATCATGAGCTTGACGTGGTACATCGTCGGCTGGTACTCGTAGATCCGCACCCCCGCCCGGAGCAGGTCGCCCCAGGAGGAGCGGGAGGCGTGGCGCACGAACCTGTCGTCGATGTGCTCGCCGGGCAGGATGATGTCGATCTCTACGCCGCGTTCCCGCGCCGCCAGGAGCGTGGCGATCGTCGTGTCGTCGGGCAGGAAGTACGGTGTCGCAAGCCGGATGCTCCTGCGCGACGCGGCGAAGGAGAGCAGGTACATCAGGTGCATGGAGTCGTTGCCGCCGCGGAAGGACGACTTGAAGAGCTGCGCCTGGAGGGAGCCGGCCGGAGCAAGGGGAGGGAAGTACGTCCCATCGTGGAGCACCTCGCCGGTGGACTCCATCCAGTCGTCCATGAACGCGGCCTGGAGCTGCGCTACGACGGGCCCGCGAACCTGATAGTGGTTGTCACGCCAGTGGCGAGGGTCCTGGGCGTTCCCGCTCCACTCGTCGGCGATGCCGACGCCGCCGGTGAAGGCGACCGTGCCGTCGACGACCAGGAGCTTGCGGTGCGTGCGGTTGTTCAGCTTACGGGCCGAGTCCACCGCCTGGAACAGCTTGAAGGTGTGGTAGAGCTCGACCTCGGCCCCGGCCTTCGTCAGGCGGTCCATGAACGCGGCGTCGATGGTCTTGGACCCGACGACGTCGATGATGATGTGGACCTTGACCCCCGCGGCGGCACGCTCGGCGATGGCCTCGGTGAACTGGTGGCCGATGTCGCCCGACCAGAAGATGAAGGTCTCGAAGGTGATGGACGTGCGGGCCGACCGGATCGCGTCGAGCATCGCCGGGAAAATCTGGTCGCCGTTGACGAGCGTCACCACCTCGTTGCCCGCGACGATGGGCGGCCCGAGCAGGTTGCCCATCGTGCGGGCGAACTGCGGGTCATCGACCGCATACCTGGACTCGACGGTGTAATGGCCGGCGGTGCACCCGCCCAGAGCACCGGCCAGCGAAACGGAGACGGCCGCGAGAACGACGAACAGGAGTTGGCGTGACATCGAGGGGCAGCTTAATCGAACCGGCGGCGGAATACGCCCTCGCCACCGATTGCCGGCATGGTTAGCGGACGCTTTGTCGCGCAGACGCAGGAGGTGGCGCAGAAGGGTGGGCACCGCGGCGTGGTATGCTGCACGCGTGAGCACGGCTCGCACGCCCCTACGACCGGTGACGAGGATCGGCCGCAAGCGCGGGCGCACCGGGTGGACGCTGCTCATTCTCGGCGTGCTGGTGACCGGGGTGCGGTTCGCTTCGCGATGGTGGTCGGTCGGCTATAAAAGCGCGGGTTGGCGCGCTGGGGCGGGGCTTGGGATTGTGTGACTGGACATCGCCAGTTCCGCGCGCGGCAGCGGATTCTGGCAAGATGCCCGCTGGACACCCACGGCCGACCGTGCTCGACGACGCGTTCAGTGGGATTGGTTGGTTCCGGAGATCGACCCGGTGTATCGCGTTCGTGGCTTCAACCTTGGGGTTCTCCAGTACGGGGTTTTCGATGTCAGCCCCTTTGCCGCGGGTACCGTCATAACTACACAAGCTTCCCTCTGGCCTATCCCGCTCCTGCTCCTGGATTTCCGCCGCGCTGCTTCTCCGATCGGACATCCGCGCGCGGCGGCGGCGCTCTGCGGCGCGCGCGCGAAGTGCGGCTACTCGCTCGGGGCTTCCTCCCTCTGTCTCGGGAGTCGGTGCGAAGTGCCCCGAGTGCGGTCGGAATGTTCAAACCGGCCGTACCCGGGCCTGAGCCCTTCGCTCGCTTCGGTACCTTCGTTGTAAAAAAGATCTTTCCGCTTCGAGTCCTTCGAATTCCTGCCTCTTCGCGGGTAAGTCGTGCGCCTGGACGGCGCTTAGGGCGAGCGCCGGTCCTCAGCGCGCGCCCCGGTGCGGCGGGACGCCGCCGAAGTGGAGCCTTCCCTCGGCGACGGCCCGGATCGCCGTGAAGACCACGGCCGGGCCGTGCTGCTTGTGCACCAGCCCCCACCCACCCGCGTCCATGATCCGCTCCGCCAGGCCCGGCGCGTCTCTGCTGGTCAGCACGACCGAGCGCGAGCGCGGGTACTCCCTCGCGGCCTCGGCCATCGAGTCGAGCGCGTCGGGGCCGGGTAGGTTCAGGTCCAGCAGAATGATCCCCGGGCGCCGGTCGCGCACGGCCGCGAGCAGGTGGTCGGTCGAGGGAAGAAAGCCGACGCTCTCCATGTCCGGCTCGGCGTCGATGGCGCGGGAGAGGACATCCGCCACATCCGCGTCGTCGTCAACGCAGAGGACCTTGATTCTCGCGTCCTTGGCACCTGAGGTCACGGCGGAGGCTCCTGCGCCGAACAAATCGGGAAGCGGGGCGGCGGCTCGGCGGCTAGATTAGCAGCCGTCGACCGCGATGGCCCGCCTGGCCCGTGACGCAAAGAGGCGGTCAGCCGTGCCGGGCGGCCGCGTGATCTGGCCCGGTTTCCGTCACCGCCAGCCCGTACACCGTTGCGCCCGGCGAGCTCGACGCCCGGCACACCTGCCCTGCCTTCGACGCGGCGATGGTGCGCAGCCACCGCTCGACGCCCGCGAGCTGGAGCGCCGTCTCGACCCGGCTCATGGTCGTCAGGGACCGGATGTCGAAGCGGCGCCAGCAGACGGTGTCGAACAGCGCGAGCGTGACGGTGCCGCGGCACCGCTCGGTGTCATCGGTGAGCGTGTAGACCGAAGGGTCAAGGACGACCTGCATCAGCAGGTCGCCGATCAACGGAAAGGAGCGGTCGGGTGCAGCCTCGCCGGTGCGCTTCCGCGCGCCGAGCAGCCTGGTGACCTGGTCCGAGAGCAACAATC
>DASPMT010000283.1:0-11235 GCA_035626935.1 Phycisphaerales bacterium
CCTGGATCGGTTTCTTCGGCCCCCCGGCTCCGCGGGTAAACCCGCAGGCCACATCGTCCAACTCAACGGCGACCCCCCGCGGCAAGCCAGCCGCTCCCTGCCCGCGCTGCGGTTACGACACATCGGGCCTGCCCGCCGGCCGGCCCTGCCCTGAGTGCGGCACGCCTCGAAGCCGCTCACCCCGCGCATCGGCGATCGACGCTCACCAGGCCGTTCACGCCCTGGCCCGTCACGGCGTCAACGGCACACTGGTGGCGCTGGGGTGGGGTGTCGCGGGCGCGGCTCACTGCGTCCAATGGCTTGTCTTCGGCGTCGACGTCACCTTCGGTGCGGCTCCGTGGGCCCTCACCGGCGCCTATCTCTACAGCGCCGCGGCGATCGGCGTAGCTCTTGCCACCTTTGGCCTCTTCCGGCTCTTCTTCGACGGTCCTCCGGCCAGCCTCGCGACCGAAACGGCCGCGGCCACCCGCGCCACGGCGCTGGTCGGCGGCATCCTGTGGGGCCTGGGCTGCGCCGTTATCGCCCTTGGCTGTTGGCGCGGCTGGTCAGGCGGCGCTGTGTTCCTCGCTCACCTCCCGTTGCTGGTCGCAGCGATCCTGCTGGGCTTCCACTGCCGCGTGCTCTACGTGGTCGCCTTTCTGCTCGGCCGGTCGGAACGTGCCCTGCAGGCGTCGACGATCGGCTTTCCGGTTACGGTTTTCCTCCTGCTCGTCGCGTCCGCCTGGTTCTCGCTGATCGGGCGGATCGCGCTCATCTCCTTTGTCTCTTTCGTCTTCACTACCCTCTTCTGCGGCGTCTTCAGCGTCCGTTTCTTCTACGCCAACGTCGACGTCGGTGTCGGCATCCGGTGGGCCCGGCGGAATCTCGACGAGGCGCACGACCGCTACCTCCGAAAGGTCGGCAAGTGGGAGGCACGCGCCCGCGCCGACCGCGAGAAGGAGAAGCGGTTCGGCACCTCCGTCCGTCACTAGCCGGCGGCTTCGGGTATGCTGCGCCGGTGCTTGACCGCAAGTACCTCGAACAGATCGCTCAGAAGGCCAAGCCTAACGGTCTTCCCATCCTCACCGATCGCACGTGCGACAAGTGCGGATACAACCTCAAGGGCCTCTCCGCCAGTGCCGTCTGCCCGGAATGCGGCAAGCCCATCAGCGGGAGCGACGAGAAGCCCTGGGTCGATCCGTTCCCCGACGACCCGCGCCGCGCCCGCGACCAGTCCGCCGGTCTGATGGCGTACGAGCTCGGCGACCTCCGGCGCTTCGCCCTCGGCACGACGATGCAGAGCCTCGGGCTGACGTTTGTCGCGCTGGGCCTGTTTGTTTACAACATCGCGCTCCTGGCGGCTATTTATTTCGAGTGGAGTCTGTCCGAGCCGCTGGCGATCGGCTCGCTCGGAGCGCTCTGCACAGGCGGCGGGCTGCTCTGGTTCTTCGGGGGGCTCTTTTCGCTCGCACGGCGCCGAGGCAAGCTCGACCTGCGCAAGTTCCACCGCGGCTCGGGCGGCTCTCTCGGCGCGGTGCTGAGCAAGATCCAGCGGCGCGCTCTGAAGGACCGCAACGCCGTCGGGCCCGGCGACTACTACTCAGCCGGCCACCGCTTCGCAGTACAGTGGGCCCAGCTGCTGCTCCCAGCCGCCGCCGCCCTCAACACCGCCCAGTTCCTATCCGGGGGCTTCGACGTCGACCTCTTCAACCCCAACAACACACCGGAGCCGAACCTGCTGATGGCCGCCCAGATCACCTGGGGGCTGGCGGTCATCGCGCTGCTCCCCATGGTCATGTTCCTCTTTGACCTCGCCCGCACCGCCGGCGACGACTTCGCCCTCGGCATGATCAACTACAGCCTCTGGTGCATCGTCGTCGGCGCCTTCTCGATGCTGATCATCCTGCTAGTCGTCCCTTTCATGGGCCTCACAGGCGGACCGATCGGCTTCGTCCTCTCACTCACGTCCTACCTGGTCTACCCCGGCGGGCTGCTCCTTCCCCTGGGTCTGCTCAGCCTCGCCAAGGCGTGCCGCTGGGCGCCGGCGGTGCAGGCCAAAAAAGAAGAACGCGACGCCGGCCGCATCGCTCCCAAGATCACCAGCCACGGCATGGACGGCAAGGCTCGCAAGTGCCAGCAGTGCGGCTACAACCTCGTCGGCCGCAAATTCGGGTGCCGCTGCCCGGAGTGCAACTACCAGGAGAGTGAGTGAGCGAACCGTCCGACACGACACCGGCCCCGTCAGCCGCTCCCTACCCGCATCATCGCGAGTGCATCGAGTGCGGCTACGACGTCTTTCAGCTCAACACCAAAGGTGTGTGCCCCGAATGCGGCAAGCCCCTTGCCCCCACGACCGACCTGCCGTACTGGCAGCTGCAGGCGCCCTGGCGCCTTGACATTTCACGTGCCGGCCTGCGCGTCTTTGCCGGTGTCGCCATCGCGACGCAGCTCGCGGCATCTATCGCCTACCTGGGCACAAGGTCGATTCCGGGCGACCTGCCGTTGTTTTTCTTCCTGCCCGCATTGATCGTCAGCATCTTTTACTCGGTCGCCCTCTTCGCGCTGGCCGCTGGCGTTGGCGGCGTTTGGAGGCGATGGCTCCCCTTCTGCTTGTTCATGTCATCGGCCGTAGCGGCAGTGTTCCTTGCGAGACTTTCCGCCGACTACTCGCGCAACGGCTGGCTCAACACGGCGCTCGTGTTTACCGCCATCTGGTGGGTCGGTCGCGCACACGCGGCGCACATCGAGGAGATCGGCGCCGGCACGGGCCGCCGGGTCACCTACCTCCGAGCGCGACGGTTCGCGATCGTCACCCGCTGCGCCCTGCTCGTCCCGGTGGTGTTCATCTGGGCGCTCGCGGTTGCAGCCTGCTTGTTCACCACCCCGTCAATGACCTTCGATATGGTCGCTCCCGTCACGCTCGCCGCGGCCGTCGTGTTGGCCTGGCTGCTCATCGCAACGGGCTACTGGTTGATGATCGCCCGGGATTGCAGGCCGTTCACCGCCCAGAAGTCCCCCGCATAAACTTGCTCCTTGACCGCCCCGGCGCGCAAACCCAAGGCCCTCCTCGCCATGTCCGGCGGCGTCGACTCATCCGTCGCCGCCCACCTGCTCCTCGAGCAGGGCTACGACGTGGTCGGTGTCTTCATGCGCCTGGGCTCTCCGGGCGAGACCTTTGACGAGCTCCAACCCGCGAGCGACGCCGACACGCACGCATGCGACCCGCGCAAGCTCAAGCTCGGTCACCAGGGGTGCTGCTCCGTCTCTGACGCCGCCGACGCCCGCCTCGTCGCGGCCCAGCTCGGCATCCCCTTCTACGTCGTCAATTTCCGCAAGGACTTCGGACGGATCATGGACTACTTCGCGGCCGAGTACGCCGCCGGCCGCACCCCGAACCCGTGCGTCCGCTGCAACGACTGGCTGAAGTTCGGCAAGCTCCACGACTACGCCCGCCAGATCGACGCCGACTTCGTCGCCAGCGGCCACTACGCGCGGGTCGAGAACAGCGGCGATAGCGCCCCCCGCCTGCTCCGCGGCCTCGACCGCGATAAAGACCAGTCCTACGTCCTCTTTGGTGCGAAGGCCGAGAGCCTCCGCCGAATGCTCCTCCCTGTCGGCGGCCTCCGCAAGTCCGAGGTCCGCGCCATCGCCCAGCGCCTCGGTCTGCCCGTCTTCAACAAGCCCGACAGCCAGGAGATCTGCTTCGTCCCTGACAACGACTACGCCGGCTTCGTCTCACGCAGGCTCGGAGAGAACGCGCCCGGGGAAGGCGCGCTTGTTGACAGGAGCGGTTCCGTTGTAGGTGCCCACGGCGGCCACCACCGCTTCACCATCGGTCAGCGCCGCGGCGTCGGCGTCGCGCTCGGCTACCCGCTCTTCGTCACCGGCAAGAACACCGCCGCCAACACCGTGACCGTCGGCCCGCGCGAGGACCTTCTGCGGACCGGCTGCAGCGCCGACCAGATGAATTGGCTCGTCGACGGCCTCGAAGACGAGATCGCTGTCCGCGTGCAGTTTCGCTCCACGATGCAGTCCATACCCGCGCGCGTCCAGCGCGGCGACAACGGCTTCCGCGTCCGCTTCGACGCCCCTGCCGAGATGGTCACGCCCGGGCAGGCGATCGTGATCTACGACGCCCAGACCGACCAGCGTGTCCTCGGAGGCGGCTGGATCGCCGCGACCTTTGGCGCCGAGTCTTCCGACGGTCAATAGACGACGTTCGCCAGCGGGTGACAGTTCGCCGCCGTCACCGTCCCCCCCGCCGCGGAGAAATCCACCAGCTCGCCCAGCGTGTTCCCGGCGGGAGCCACGATGTTCGCGCCGTTCCCGCTGAAGCGGTTCCCCACGACGATGCTGTTTGTCCCGACCAGGTTGACCGCCGCGGTCGTGCAGAAGCTGAAGTGGTTCCCCTCGATCCGCCCGCGCCCGCTCAGATTCGCGGTCACGCCCCTTGCGCACGACGTGAACTGGCAGTCGATCACTTCCGCGCGCCCCGCGAGATTGACCCCCGCCGACTGACAGTTCCGCAGCACGCACCGCTCCGCCTTGGCGCCGGTGCCGAGCGTGATCCCGCCGTTGGTCACCGAGGATGTGCTGTTCGCCCCTTCCACCGCACAATCCACGACCAGGCCGTTCGCGCTGTAGATGCCCACCGAGCCCGGGTTCATCACCGTGCACCCCCGCACCACCCCCGACTGGATCGTGATCCCGATGCCCCCTCCTTCCACCGTGCAGAACTCCACCGTGCTGTTGCCCCCCAGCTGGATGCCTGTCTCGCCGCTCACGGCCCGCGTTCGCACGTTCCGCACCGTGCACCCCGACGACTGCAGAATCTCGAGTTGCCCCCCTTGGCTGTCGAGCAGGCACATGTCCTCGAACGATGACGTGTCGAAACGGCCGATCATCCCGTACCCGCGGAAGCTCTTGATCGTCCCGTTGAACACCCGCAGGTTGCGGCGGTTGCCGGAGTTGGTGATCCCCGCGCGGAAGCCGGTCGTGTCGGCCGAGCCGTCCAGCGCGTACCCGCGCAGGTCGATCGTCACGTTGTCCGCGTTCACCATGATCGCGTTCCGCCCCCCTGTCGGCCGCACGTCGCCCGTCAGGTAGTACGACCCCGGCTGCGTGATGACGAACACACTCGCCACATCGCCCGGCGTGTTCGTCGCGCTCAGCGGCGTCCGCGGCTCGGCGTCCTGCAGCGTCTTCATCGTCGGCGCGACGCTCCCGGCCGGCGGGTTCAGCGGGCCCGCGCCCGGCATCAGCAGCAGGCACGAAGCGACAGACAGCACCAGCAGGCGACGGGTGGACGGCAACATGGAAACTCCTCCCGGAACAGGACCACCCCGCGATGACGATGAGATCGGCGGCCACACGCCGCCGTCTCACGGCCAATGTACCGACGCGCGCCCGGCATTGCGGCCCACGCCAAGCCTGTGAAGCTGGGTAGCGCCGAGCTTTCTGTGAACCCACCCTCGTGAACACCCGTACTCCCGCGGTGCACCCCTCCGCCGACCCCATCCGGCCGTTCCAATCCTTTGCAACGCGCGTCCCGCCCGCCCTCTTCGGCCTCCTCTGCGTCGCCCTCGGGCTCGGCGCGCGGGCGCTCTTCGCGGCCCCGCACCACTATCTTCTGGTGGAAGTCGCTCGGCGTTATGCTCTGGTGCTGGGTCGTTCACGCCTGTGTTCGTTTCGTCAACCCGCGGCTCACCGTCGCCGCCGCCGCCGCGTGGACCCTCGGCCTCAGCTGGGCGGTCGAGCTCGCGCAGCTCACCGACCTCCCTCGCTGGCTCTCCAGCAAGCACTGGTTCCTCCGACAGGTCTTCGGCGAGGTCTTCAGCCCGTGGGACCTTCTGGGGGCCGCCGTCGCGGCCCTGCTCGTCATGCCGGTCGATGCGGCGCTCCGCGGGATGCCATGGCCGGTCGGACGTCCCCATGCTGCACGGTCTACTCCGTCATCGCCAGCAGCGCAAACGTCGCCAGCCAGTGTTCCCCCATGTAGTCGCCGGTGACGTGCGCCAGCGCCGAGTCCAGGTGCACGCGGTACGCCTGCTCGGCCAGCGGGCGCCGTGCATCCCCCGCCGGCAGAGCCTTCCCCAGGTTCCTCCAGCACCACGCGCGGCTCAAGTTCAGGCCATCCAGGTGCGTGATCTGCCCGTCGGTGCGGTCGCTCACCGTGGCCGGCACAAAGAGCGTCGCGGGCTGCCGCTCCGCCAGCCCCGGCAGGAACCGGTCCAGCCACGGAACAAAGTCCGCGGCGGGCAGGACCCGCCGCATGCACTCCGCCTCCATCAGCGCCGGCGAAAGAAAGTCGATCCCATCCGGCTCCCAAGCCTGGCACCGCGCGTCGTTTCCATACCACCCCAGCGCTTTGGCGACAATGAGCCGCTCAAGCTCCGCGTGCCCGGCGATCCGGGCGTAGTCCAGCGACAATGCCAGCCCGAACGCGCTGTTGTTGTGCGTCCCCACGCGCACCGGGTAGGTCGCCTTCGGCAGGTACCGCACATACCGGTCCGCGAACGCCTGCGTCAGCGGCGCCAACGCCTCCTCCCACCGCGCAAACGCGGCGCCCAGAGGCGTCAGCGCCCCCGTTCCCCTCAACGCGCCGGCCGCTTCCTGTGACGCCAGCTTCAGCTCCGCCGCCAGCTTCAGCAGCCACGCCCAGCCGTAGGTCCGCTCAAACGTCTCCCTCCGCGGGCGCGAGAGGTACGCCACCTCCGCCTGCACGTTCGGCGCTGTGAAACGGCAGTCGAACAGCTCCCGGATCGCCGGCATCGCGCCCTCAAGCCCGGGCGACAGCCGCAGCGCCCGGATCAGCAGCCAGTGACCGTGCACCGACGAGTGCCAGTCGAACGACCCAAAGAACATCGGGTGCAGCCGCTGAGGCGAAAGCAGCTCCCCCTCATCGTTGATGACGTGATCGAGCTTGCTGGGGTACTCCTTCGACGTGTGCTTTAGCACGACGGCCGCGAAATGGTCCACGACCTGGGCCGGGTCCGGACCGGTCCGCGCTGCGGGGGAAGGAGTTTGGTGCATCGACGATGTTACCGGTCTCTCAACCGGCCCATCGCGGCCATCCGTCCAAACAGAACCCCTCCGCGGTTCTCCCCGGTTGCAGCGGCTGAGTCACACCGCGACGCCCGGCGCAATCGATCCACTGTCGCCGCGCCCTGCAGGCGACCGCACCCACGAGAACGGAGAGATTCCATGCCCTCAACCCATCGCCAGATCCGCTTCCTGTCCGCCGTCGCCCTTGCCGCCCTCGCGGGAACGATCGCCACCGCGGCCCCGACAAGCTGGAACGCAGCTAGCGGCACGTGGAGCAACGCGGCCAACTGGACCAACGGCGTCCCCGGAGCGGACGACACCGTCTCAATCGGCAACACGGTCGCCGCCTTCGACGCCTTCGTCAACCTGAACGTCAGCGCCACCATCGCCTCGCTCACCATAACCGACGGGATGATCCTCGACACCAACCTCAGCCAGCTCACGGTCCTTGGCGACACCGTCTTGTCCGGCTCCAACACCACCAACAACGTCATCTACCAGTCGAGCGTCTGGGTGGAGAACGGCGCAGCGCAGCACGACTTTGTGACGACCAACCTCACCGCCGTCGACGGCGGACAGCTCGAGATCCGCGACGGCGGCAACGCACGCGTGAACGGCCTCTTCAACATCGACGGCGGGTCGCTCTACGGCGCGGGCACGCTCTCGCCGTACGGTAACGGGCCTGCCGCCATGATCGTCAACGGTCACATCCAGGCCGACACCGACGTCGGCCTGACGATCAACCAGTTCGGCACCGGACGCATCGACCTCGATGGAACCGTCGCCGGCGACGACACCCTGAACATCACCGGCGCACGCATTGACGGAACCGCCTTCGCCCGACTCACGATCAACGGCGACCAGCTGATTGACGCCTTCGACGATCACCTCTGGCTCGGCGACGGGAACATCCTCGACATGAACCTCTCCGGCGGCTGGACCATCGGCGCAGGCGCCGACCTTCGCGTCAGCGGCTCCACGCAGTTCAACGCGCCGTCGGAGATCAACGGCGGCCTGCTCACCTTTAACGGCGACGCCGAGATCGTCAGCAGCGGTCACCTGCAGGTAAACGCCCCGCTGATCCTGAACAGCTCAGCCTCCGCCGTTCTCAGCACGAACACCCGCATGGAGCTCAACGGCCCGACCACAATCAACGGAGGCGCGTACACCGTCGGCGACGGCGCCTCCATCCAGTTCGACGGCGCCACGACGATCCGCGGCGGCGCCTTCTCCACACCTTCACAGGTCTCCACAGACGGCCTGGTCGAGTTCAACGGCGCCACCACTTGGGACGGTGACATCTCCGTCATCGGCTTCGCCCGCCAGAACGGCGATGCCACCGTCGCCGGCCCGTCCACCATCAACGCCCAGGGCGCAACCTTCGACATCGACGGCGCCTTCGGGGACACCACCTGGTCCATCGGCAACTCGCTGACCGTCAACGCCGCCCACGTCGAAACCGACAGCGAGAACGTCCACAGCGCCATCACCATCGCCGGCACGCTCCTCGGCCGCCTCACCGTGAACCTCGACGATCCGAACGCTTCCTGGGCGATGGCCGGCGAGATGAACCTCGGCGGCGTCGCCAACATCCCGACCGTCCGCGTCGCCGGTTCGGCCCTCGATGTCTACGGCAATCTCAACATCACCAATCGCGTCGTCATCACCGCCGATACCACCCTCGCCTCCGGTTCAGACATCGTCTTCCAGACCCCGACGTCGTCCCTGCGTACCGACGGCATGACGCGCGTCACAGCGACGGCCGAGTTCACCGGCGGCGGCACGCTCCAGAACAGCGCGACCGGCACACTCAACCTCCTGCACGGCGCTTCCACGGGTCAGACCGCCCTGCTCAACCAGGGCCAGCTCCACGTCGGCGCATCACCCGGCTCCGCGTCGGTCTGGGACTTCACGCAGGAGGCAACAGGCAACTGGCACGTTGAGCTCGGCGGCTACGCCCTCGGCACGGAGTTTGACCATCTCATCGTTACCGGCGGTCAGGCCCATCTGGACGGAGCCATCACCGTCAGCTTCCTCGACCTCGGCGGCGGCCTCTTCACCCCGGAGGTGGGCGACACCTTCCTGATCCTCTTCGCGCGAAACGGGCGCGAAGGTGTCTTCCAGAGCGACCCCGTCACAATCTCAAACGGCCTCACCTACCACTGGGGGGTCACCTACACGGATACCGACGTCATCCTGGAGCTTCAATCGATCACGCCGGCGCCGAGCTCGACCGCGCTGCTCGGCCTTGGCGGGCTCGTCGCGATGCGCCGCCGCCGCTGAGGCATCACCCCTTGCGTGCGGCGGCCTCGGGCTTCTTCATGATGAACAGGTAGTTGAAGCCGCGGAGGAAGAAGTTCCCTTCCTCCGCGGCTTTGTGCCAGTTGCCGCGCGAGAGCTTCTGGTTCCCGCGCTCCACCGCCACGATGTCCACCGCCAGGAGCCCCGCGCCCCCCGCGCTCCACGCCCGCCGCATGATCTCAAAGAGCTCGAAGCCGATCGGCATGAACCCTTTGTCGCCGCGCCCCTTCACGTGCGAGTCGCTGACGTATAGCGCCATGTGCCTGCCCGGCCTCAGCACGCGGGCGATCTCCCTCGTCACTTTCGTCATGGCATCGTAGTATGACTTGCCCGCGTCGCTCCCGCCCGAATCGAGCTTCCCGATGCAGCGCGGATCATCGGAGTAGTTCACGTGCGTGCTGTACGGAGGATCGATGAACACAAAGTCCACCGTTTCCGCCTTCAGCGGCAGAGAGCGGGCGTCATTGAGCTTGATCTCCGGGCGCTGCGGGTTCAGGTCAAACCCGCCGCCGTTGCGCCCAAGGTCCGAGCACACGTCCAGCGTCGTGCCGCTCCCAACCATCGGGTCCAGCACGTCCTCACCCTCGCCGGTGTACCGCATCAGCAGCTGCCAGATTACCCAGGACGGTGTGGCGCCGGTGTATTTCGCCCCTGCAACGCCCACCATCTTCCGCTGCTTCGCGCTCCAGTAGTGCTGGCTCGGGTAGGACCACAGTGTGGTCGTCATCAGCTCCAGCGGGGGAAGGTTGAACGGAGCCCCCCGTTGGCCGGGGCTCGAGCCCGCACCGGGAACGGCCAACGTTCTCGGCGGCGGCGCAGCGCGACTCCCGGTCCCTTGCGGCTTCACCGGAACATCGCGCAGCGAACCCGGCGGTCCCACCGGCCGCCCGCCGAGCCCAAGGCGCGGCTTCTCCGGCTCCCCCTGGCCCTGACGTGATGGTCCCTTGTTCTGCTTCACGAAAACTGCACCGCCTCGACGATCGTGCGCTGCGCCTCTTCAACGGTCGTGAAGAGCTTGATCCCCGCCGCCCGCGCATGGCCGCCGCCCCCGAGCCGGTTGGCGATCGCCGCCACGTCCACCGCGTTCGGCCCCGGCTTGCTCCGCAGGCTCACCTTCACAAGCAGGCCCGACCCAGCCGGCGCGTTGGTCGGCGGCGGCATCTCCGTCAGCGTCGCCACCACCTGCACCCCGGCCACCGCAAGCACCGGCTCGGAGAACCCCCCGGTGTCCTCGCCGACCGCCCCCAGCTCGCGCAGATCGCGGTCACGCAGCGTCATCACCGCCAGCCGCTTGCCGTGGTGCATCGTCAGGCTCGTCAGCGCCCGGCCGAGCAGCGCCGGCCGCGTCGGACGCTGCTGCTGCTCCACCATCTCGTACAGCGCCGGATGGTCCACGCCGCTCTCCAGCAGCCGCGCCGCCAGGCGCAGCGTGCCGGGCGTCACGTTGCTGAACCGCAGCCACCCCGTGTCGGTCGCCAGCCCCAGGTACAGCGGCGTCGCCACGTCCAGCGGCAACGGGGCGTCCGGCGCCAGCTCCAGCAGATGCGTCGCTACATCCGCCACCACGTGCGCCGCGGCCGCCGCCGTCGTCACCACCAGCCGCTGGTGGGCAACCTCCGCCGCCCCGTGCAGGTGGTGGTCGATAACGACCGCCTTCTCGGACTTGCCCGTCAGCCACGGACGCAGCCCCTCGAGCTGGTTCCAACTTCCGGTGTCGCAGATCGCGATCCCGTCGGCGTCGTTGCCGCTCGCCGGGATCTGCGTCGCCTCGCTGCTCAGTTTCTTCACAGGAGCGTTCCCCGTCACCGTATCAGTCCAAGTCGGGAACGGTCCGATCAGCCACACCTCGTTGTGCACCCCCGCGTGCTTCAGAGCGCGGCTCAACCCCACCGTCGACCCCAGCGCATCGCC
>DASPMT010000284.1:0-10076 GCA_035626935.1 Phycisphaerales bacterium
GGGTTGGGTGCCGCGACCGGCGTGTTGATGGAGCAGGCCGCGGTGGCCGCATGGGCGGCGGCGCCTGAGGTCGGCTTCGAGGAGCGTGTCCGGCAGGTCAAGGCGGGCGCAGCGCACCTGGCGGAACTCGGCTTTGTGGAAGTGCACGACCTGCACACGCCTCAGTGGATGGGCCCGGCCCTGGCCGCGCTGGAGCGGCGCGGCGAACTGCCGGTGCGGGTGCGGCTCTACCCCGCGTACGACCGGATCGAGGAGGAAGCGGCGCGGGCAGCCGACTATGAGCGAAGGGGAGGCGGCGGGCTTGTGTCGCTGGCGGGAGGGAAGCTCTTCGCGGACGGGACGCTCAACAGCCAGACGGCGCTGGTGGTGGAGCCGTACGCGGGCGGCCGCAACCACGGGACGGCGATGCACACGCACGCGGAAGTAGCCCGGGCCATCGCGCGCTGCGACAGCGTCGGCAAGCATCTGGCGGTGCACGCCATCGGCGACGCGGCGGTCCGGCTGGTGCTCGACGCGTTTCAGCAGGTGCGGCCGCGGACGCCGGGCGGACGGATCGAGCACTGCGAGCTTGTGGACAGCGCGGATGTCGGGCGGTTCAAGGAGCTGGGGATCGCCTGCAGCGTGCAGCCGTGCCACCTGCTGGCCGATGTGGAGGTGCTCACACGCACGCTCCCGCATGTGCTGCACAAGGTGCTGCCGCTGCGCGACCTGCTGGCGAGCGGGCTCGAGGCCGGCGACGCCGCGCGCGGCCTGGTGTTCGGTTCCGATGTGCCGATCGTGCGGGCGGACCCCGGCGATTCGGTCCACGCGGCGGTGGAGCGTCGGCGCCCCGGTGGGGCGGCGAGCGAGGCGATCAATGCCGGTCAGGCGATCACCGCCGAGCAGGCATGGTCCTGCTTTGCGTGTACGGGGTGAGTTTGGGCGTTGAGGTGACGCCGTGCTGGTACGATTCCGCCTCGCGGGAAAGTTCCGGTTCACCACCTCTGGAGCGACGAATGAACAAGTTGACCCTCTCGGCCCTCGTGCTCGCCCTTTCCGCCGGCGTCGTCTGCGCTGATCCTCAGCCCGGCGACAAGGCGCCTGAGGCTCCCAAGCCGGCCGCGCCAGCGAAGATCGTGAAGCCCGCGTCCGAGGGCGACAGGAAGAAGGACGAGACGCCCGCCACGCTGAAGGTGGGAGACAAGGCGCCCGTCATCACCGTGGACGCCTGGGTGAAGGGCGACGAGGTGAAGAGCTTCGAGTCCGGCAAGGTCTACGTCGTCGAGTTCTGGGCGACGTGGTGCGGGCCGTGCATCGCGAGCATCCCCCACCTGACCAAGATCCAGAAGGACCACCCGGAGCTGACGGTCATCGGCGTCGCCGCGAGCGAGCGGACGCCCAAGAGCAAGGACGGCTCGACGCCCGCCGACACGCGGCTCGATGGTGTCAAGGAGTTCGTGAAGAAGCAGGGCGAGGGGATGGCCTACCGCGTCGCCTTCGACGGCAAGCGAGCGATGTCCAAGGACTGGATGCAGCCGGCCAAGCAGAACGGCATCCCGTGCGCGTTCATCGTCGGGCACGACGGCAAGCTGGCGTACATCGGGCACCCCAGCAAGATGGACGGCGAGCTCGCCAAGGCGCTCAAGGCGGCGGCGGACGCCAAGAAGACGGCGATGAAGTGATCGACCGTCGATAAGACAGCTTTCAGGCCCCGGGCTTCGCGCCCGGGGCCTGTTTTTTAGGCTGTTGAAGGATGAGGACGGCGCGTCTTGGACCTAGACTGCGCCGTTGGACCTCCACGCTCTTTCTAAAGGACGACGTATGCGGACTCTCGCTGGTGTTCTTGGTGCGGCCTGTGTCATGACCGTTGCGCTGGCGCAGCCGCCGGCCCCGAAGCCGGGCGAGCCAGGACAGACTCCGCCGGCCCCGCCCGCGCCTCCGGCCCCGGCGCCCGCGCCGCAGCCGGCACCGTCGGCGGTGCAGCCCGGTCTGACGCCCCCGGTGGCGCCCGCTGCGACCCAGCCGGCCAAGAAGTGGGAGATCGCGGCCGACGCCAAGCCGGTCGCCCGCCAGGAAATCGACGGCATCGTGATCGAGGACTTCGTCATCGGCACGGGCGCCGAGGTCAAGCCGGGCAACGCGGTGCTCGCCTTCTACCACGGCACGCTGAAGGCGACGGGCGCGGAGTTCGATTCCGCGTTCGTGCGCGGCCAGCCGATCCCGTTCTCCCTCGACGGGGTGATCCCGGGCTGGACCAAGGGTGTTCCGGGCATGAAGGTCGGCGGGCTGCGTCGGCTGACGATCCCGGCGGCGCAGGCGTACGGGGCTCAGGAGAAGCGCGACCAGATGGGGCGCGTGACGATCCCCTCCAACTCCGACCTGGTGTTCGTCATCGAGATGGTGGACGTCATCCAGTCGCAGGACACGACCGTCGGCACCGGCGAGGAGGTCGGGAGGCAGGCCGTGTGCGTGACGCACTATGTGGTCAAGGACGCGGAGGGGAAGGAGATCGACAAGTCGACGGCCCCCTACGTCTGGCTCCCCGAGGAGAACGCGTTCAACCTCGGCTTCATCGGGATGAAGGTCGGCGGCAAGCGCGTGCTGAACGTGCCGGCGACGATGAACATGCCGATGCGCGGCTACCCGCCCGCGCCGGCTCAGCCCCCCGTGGGCATCCCGGCGACGATCGAGGTCGAGCTTGTCAGCGTGCGGAACCTCGCCCCGGTGAACAAGCCGAAGCAGTGATCCGGTCAACGTGTCTACGTGCGGGCGGGCTTAGCGGCCCGCCTGTCTTTTTTGGTGCGGGGGGGGATAGAGGAGATCGTCATGTCACAAGCGGTGAAGATCGAAGACATCAAGGTGGGCGCCGGACCCGAGTGCAAGAAGGGGGCCACCGTGAAGGTGCACTACCGGGGGACGCTGATGAACGGCAAGGAATTCGACTCGTCGATCGGCGGCGACCCGATCACCTTCCCGTTGCGCGACCTCATCCAGGGGTGGCAGGAGGGGATCCCGGGGATGAAGGTCGGCGGCAAGCGCAAGCTGACCATCCCCTGGCAGAAGGCGTACGGCGAGTGGGGGTCACCGCCTGACATCCCCGGCAAGGCGGACTTGATCTTCGAGATCGAGCTGCTGGGTGTGATGGGCCTGGCTGACTGAGCGGGCTAAGGCTGCGACTCGAGTTTCTTGAGCGCGTCGAGCCGCTTGGTGTGCACATCGCGGTCCGGCTCCAGGGCGGCGATGAACGTCAGGTGGCGGCGCGCCGAGGCGTAGTCCTTGCGCTGGATGGCCACGGTGGCGGCCAGCTCGCGCGACGAGGCGCTGTAGGGTGCGATGCGGGCGGCACGGTCCGCCTTCACCCAGGCCATGTCCAGGCGCTGCTGCTCCGCGTAAAGCCGCGCGAGCTGCGTCGCGTAGAGCGCGCTGGTCGTCTCGCGGGCGTCGAGCCACTCAAGGTGCGGGATCGCCTCGCCCGGCCTGCCCTGCTGCATGTGGATGCGGGCCAGCTGCTGGTGCGGGAACGGGTCGACCGGCCGCACATCGGCGTAGCGCTGGAACAACAGCAGGTCGGTGTCGAGGTACTGGCCGTTGCGGGCGTCGATCACCGACTGCAGCAGCAGGCGCAGCACGTCCGGGTGCCGGGGGTGCTCCTTTGCCCAGGCGGCGATCTGCTCATCGGACGGCGCGGCGTTCTCCTCCTCCGGCCCTTTGGGCAGGTCCTTGATGAGCGACTCGAGCGACGGCTGCCCCTGCGGCGTCAGCATGCCCCAGGCGATGAGCTGCTCTTTGGCCCACCCCTTGAAGTCGGACAGGAACTGCTCGCGCGAGATCTTGAACGTCTGCTGAACGGCGGCTTCCTCGCGGACGCCCTTGGCGAACAGGTCCATGAGCGTGAGGGGCGCGGTCGCGCCGAAGCGTTCGACCATGTACTCGTACATCCACTGGCCCTGGGCGTAGGCGAGCTGGCGGTCGGTCGGCTTCTTCGGGCGCGTGAAGGCGGTGTTGATCTGCGTGAAGTCGAAGAGCTCGTCGGACTGGAACGCCTCCGACAGGAGCCGGGCGGTGGCGTAGTCGCGCGGGGCGTGCTCGAGGTACTGCGCCTGCGCCTCGGTGAACCAGTGCGGCATGCGGTTGCTGGTGCGCGAGAGGCCGACGGTGTGGGTGTACTCGTGGCGCAGCACGCGCGGCCAGTCGTAGACGCCGGTGTGCCCGCGCCCCTCGCGCGGGGCCTCCATGGCGATCACGGGTCCCGTGCTGGCGGCGATGGTGTGGATCTTGGGGAGGCCGGCGATCCGCACGGCGAACCAGGCGTGGTCGGGCATGAGGTCGATGTAGGTCTTCACCGGCGGCGCATAGTTGAGCGAGCCGGGGGCGTCGCCGGTCACCACCGCGTGGTTCTCTTCCATGGTGGCGGCGATCTCCGCGGCCAGCAGCGCATCGATGCCGGGCTTGGCCCGGACGATGAAGTGGGGGGTCTCCACCCGCTCGTAGCGGGCGATCTCCGTAACGAGCTTGAGCGTGTTGGCGGCGCGGACGTTGAATGGATCGAGCCTGGTGGCGGCGTCGAGCACCTCGCGGGCCTCGTCATCGCGGGCGGCCTGCACCATCACCAGCCCCAGGTCGATCTGCGGGCCCGGCCAGAACGGCGCGAGCTCGCGGGCCTTCTTGAGATGCTCGACGGCGGCGGGGTACTGGCGGAGATCGCTGAGGGCCTGCCCCACGCGGGCCTCGGCGGCGGCGGAGGCGCCGAAGCGGGCCTTGTACGAACGCAGGGCGGCGGCGAGCGCGGCGTCGTCGTAGCCGGCGGCAGCGACGGCGCAGGCGAGCTCGGCGATCAGCGGCGCATCGGGCATCCGCTTGGCGGCGTAGGCCAGGTCGCCGGCGGCCTCCTCGGCTTCGTTCTGCCTGAGCGAGGCCCGGACGCGGATGTACGCCGCCTCGAGCGACGGGGGTGCGCTTGAGATGATCAGGTCGATCGGTTCGGCGCCCTGGCGCATGGAGGCGAGCTGGTCGAGCTTGTCGGCGACCGAGCGGGCGGCGTCCATGTTGAACGACACGACGGCGAGCTCGCCCAGCACCGCGTAGGCGTGGGCGCACGACGGGTTGCGCTCCAGTGTGTGCAGCGCGGCGGCGCGGGCCTGCGGGTAGTTGTCCTTTTCCAGCAGGAGCTGCGCCTCGGCGAGTGGCACGCGCCACGAGTGCGGGTCGAGCTCGCGGGCCTTGGCGAGAAAGCCCATCATCGCCTGGTGGTCGCCCCCGCCGCTGGCGGAGGTATCGGTGTGACGGGCCAGCATCGCGGCGGCGAGCACGCCGTCGACGATGTCGTCCGCCGTCGAGAGCGAGCCGTCGACGAGCCTTGCGACGACGACACGGGCCGCCGTGATGCCGGCGTCGGTGCGTCCGAGCGTGAAGTTCATGTGCGCCACGAGGCGCATCGCCCGCGCGTTCTTGAGCGAGCCGGGGTGGTCGAGCAGCGGCCCGGCGGCGGCGAAGTCGCCGCGGGCGATGGCGGCTTCGGCGCGGTCGAGGGGGTCGGCATCGGCGCTTGTAAGCGACGCGTCGGCGTAGGACCCGCGCTGCAGCGCGTGGACGGCCCGCCGCGCCGGCGAAGCAAGGTCCGCGGCGGTGGGAACGCCGTGCCTCACGCGGAGCGCCGCGGCCTCGTCCGGCTTGAGGTACGGGGCGGTGATGGCGGCCTTGACCTGCGGATCCAGGTCCGGGCCGTCGTCGGACCCTGGCGGCTGCGCCAGCGCGGGGATCGCGAGGAGCGAGGCGATCACGAGCGGCCAGGGCGCGCGCGGGGCGCGGCTGGACGGCGCGGTCGGCACGGCGATCGGCCCCGTGTGCATGGTGATCTACTTCGGCTTGGCGGGCGCGGGTTCTGAGGGCTTTGCCGGGTTCGCGGGCGTCGGCCCGGGCTGGGACCCCGTGGCGGGGGTGGCCGCAGGGGGAGAGGGGGGCGCCAGCGGATCGCCCGGCGCGATGATCGCTTTGTCGCGGAGGTCCTGCTCTTCGCCCGTCCAGCCGCCGGACTTGGACGGCGCGGCGGTGTCGAACGCCGCGTCGGGGATGGCCGGGTTCTTGATGATGTCGTCGAGGAAGACCTCGCTGCTTGAGAGGTCGACGTTCTGCGTCAACGCGAAGAGCGGGAGCATGTCGCTTGCCCGGTACCACAGGCGGATCTCGGTGAACGCCTTGGCCTGCTCGGTCCCTTCCTTGGGGATCAGCTTGAGCTGGACGCAGGTGAAGAGGATGCGGCGGAGGTTGGCGTTGTCTGGAGCGCCGTCGAGCGGGGAGACGACGTTGACGTTGAAGCGTCCGAGCAGGTCGTCCTTGCGCTGGCCGACGGGGATGGGGAACGGGCCTTCACCGATGCGGAGGGGGTCCTTCTTCTGATCGGGTCCGACGATGTAGCGGCGGACGTATTGCTTGAGCTTGGGCCAGGTCTCGAGCAGGTGGTGCCCGTCGAAGACGAACGTCTGCTCGTGCGCGTGAGCGCGGCCGTCGATGATGAGCTGATCGATGTCGATGCGGAACTTCCGCACCTGGCGCGTCCGCGCGTCGGCGCGGGGGGGCGTGCTGGCGAACTTGAGCACGCCGTAGCGCACCTGCATGCCGCCCCCCTCGATCGCGGGCGGGCGCTTGATGAGGCGGACCGCGGCGCTCAGGCTGGTAAGGTCTTTATCGGCGGTCTCGAGTCGCGTAAGGACGCTGTCGACGCTCGGCAGCACGTCGGGCGCGACGGCGGGGAGCGGGTCCGCCGCGGGCTTGGGGGGAGGGGGGGTGACGCCGGGCGTAACGGGTTGAAGGCCGAGTGCGGCGATGGTGAAGATGGCGGCGGCGGGGATGGGCATGGTGTTCCAGTGGGGCGCAGTCTTCCCCTATGAGTTCGCGTCGGGATGAAGAGTAGATGACGGCCCTGTGGGATCGGGGGGAGGTGGAGAGGAAAAAAAGGATGCGAAGTAGTCCCGGAGGATTTCGGCGGCGGCCAGGGCGTCGCGGCGGGCCTTCTTCTGGCCCCGGGTCATCCCGGAGCGGGCCATCGACCAGTCCGCGGCGGCCGAGGTGAGCCGCTCATCCTGGAAGACCACCGGCAGCGCCGCGGCTTTCGCCACGCGGTCGGCAAACGACCGCACCGACTTGGCGCGGGGCCCCTCTGTGTCATCCATGTTGTACGGCAGCCCCACGACCAGCACCCGCGCGCCCTGGTCCGCGGCCGCTCTCGCGAGCGCCTTAAGCAGGTCTTCACCGGCGTTGCGCGTCACCGGAATCTCGAGCACATCGAGCGGCGAGACCAGGCGCGTGACCGTGTCGCCAACGGCGAGGCCGGTGCGTTTGTCGCCGAGGTCGATGCAGAGGTGCCGCAACGGCACAGGGTAGGAAAGTCGGGGGTGTCTGCGCCGCGAACCCGGCCGGCCGGTGCGGCCTACTTCAAGCGCGGCTTGAGCGCGGCGTGGACCAGCTTGAGGTCCTCGGCCTTGTCGCGCGGCATCACAAGGGTCGCGTCCGGCGTGTGCACGACGATGAGGTTGTCGCAACCCAGGAGGCTGACGGTGTGGGAGGGGTCGCTGGAGACGACGAGGTTCCCGCTGCTGTTGATCAGCACGGCGTTGTCGGCGGAGAGCACCCCTCCACGCCGGTTGCCCGCGGGGTCGGCGGGGAGCGTCTGGCCGTAGCTGGGCCACGAGCCGACGTCGAGCCACTTCAAGTCCATCTCCACGGTGCAGACCTTCACGAGCTTGTCTGTGCTGGCCGGCTCCATGATGGCGTAGTCGACGCTGATCTTGGGGAGTGTCGGGTAAACCTCGTTGAGCACCGCGTTCTGCTGCGGGGTACCCCACGCGCCCTGGATCTTCATCAGCCCGTCGTACGACTCGGGCTTGAAGCGCTTGATGCAGTCGAGCACGGTCGCGGCCTTCCAGACGAACATGCCGCTGTTCCAGCTGAACATCCCGCTGGCGAGGTAGGCCTCGGCGCGGGCGAGGTTGGGTTTCTCGACGTACCGCGCGACGTTGAACGCGCCGGCCGCCCACCCCCCGTTCTCGTTGATGGGAGCGCCGCGCTCGATGTAGCCGAACCCGGTGGCGGGATAGGTCGGCTTGATGCTGAAGGTGACCAGGCGCGAGGGGTCCTGCTCGACGAGCCTGAACCCGATCTCGACACGCTGGCGGAAGACGTCCTGCGGCTCGATCACGTGGTCGGCGGTGAAGACCGCGAAGACGGCCTCCTTGTCGAGCTTGTGCAGCACCGCGGCGGTGAACCCGACGGCGTTGACCGTGTCGCGGGCGGCGGGCTCGCCGAGGATGCGGTCGTCGGTGAACTGCGGCAGCGCGGCGCGGATCGGCTCGCGGTAGGCCTCGCCCGTGCAGATAAAGCGGCGCTCGGGGGGCACAAGGCCGTCCATTCGCTGAGCGGAGACCTGCAGCAGGCTCATCGCCGTCTCACCCTTGGGGTGGTGATCGCGGATCAGGGGCAGGAGCTGCTTGGGCTGGGCGCTGCGGCTCATCGGCCACAGGCGGGTGCCCGCGCCGCCCGCCATGATCATCGCGTAACGCATGACCCACGGTATCGGCGCAGCGGGCGGGTTTCTGGAGCGGGCGTCAGCCGCCGGCGAACACCAGCGCGATGAGGCGTTCCACCGGGAGCTCCTGGCCCTTGTGGCGCTCGATGGTCCGCAGGACGCGGCGCTCGGCCTCCGGACGCTGCTCCCCGAGCCGGATCAGCGCTTCGACCGCGTCTCCGGCCGGCCCGGTCAGCGCCGGTTCGACCTGGGCCGCGGGCCTGCGTCCAACGGCGGAGGCCCGGCCCGGGTCGAGCGAGTCGGCCGAGGCGAACGCGGCGACTTTGTCCTTCAGCTCGAGGATCATGGTCTCGGCGAGCTTCTTGCCGATCTCGGGGAGCTGGGTGAGCGCCTTGGCGTCTCCCCGGACGATCGCGCCGGCGATTTCAGCGGGTGTCCGTGCCATGGCCCGCAACGCCTTGCGGTTGCCGATCCCCTTAACGGTGGTAAACAGGTCGAAGAATTTTCGCTCGTCGGCGGATGCGAACCCGAGCAGGCGGGGCTCGAAGCTCGTTCCCTGCCCCTGCCCCTCGAGGTAAAGAAATGTCGCCAGCGTCACCGCTTCGCCTATGCGCGTGACCAGGCGCTCGGCCAGGTACGCCGGGAGCAGGACTTCAAGGGACAGCGACTCGCCCAACGGTCCCTGGGGACGCACGGTTGCCACCCCGCCGTCGAGCGCCACCAGCGTTCCCGTGACCGATGAGATCATCCGCGCCGCTCCTGCTTGCACCCTACGGCGTGCGCCAGATGGTCAAGTAATCGCCATCCCGTTGATCGTCGCGTCGAAGGTGATCTTGCCGTCCACCATCCCCTGGATCCGGCTGCTGAACCGGCGGGGGGAGAACTTCACCTCTTCGCACAGCAGGAAGAACGTCGCCCCGGGCGTCACCGGGTTGCGGAAGCTGCATTCGGCGATGTGCGTGAATGCCGCGATCCGCGGCTCGGGAAAGCGGATGTTGTAGAGGTACGACGAGAGCTGGGCTCCCGCCTCCACCTGCAGCACACCCGGAACCATCGGCTTGCCCGGGAAGTGGCCGCGGCACCAGAACTCGGCATCGCCGACGTTCCAGACGGCGACGCCGCGCTTGTTGTCGTCGCTCTTCCAGACGAGGCCGTCCAGCAGGGCCATCTCGTGCCGGTGCGGATTGACCGCCTCGATCCCCTTGCGGTCGAGGATGCGGGCCGAAAGGTCCACTCCCAGCGCCTGCAGATCAAGGATCAACGGCTTGGGGGTGCCGCCAGCGCTCGCACCCCCCGCGCTCCTTCCGCCCCCCCCTAACGCGCCGACCACCCCGCCTTCCCCTCCTCCCCCGACGGGGGTTGGAGAGGAGATCGTGGCGGCTCCCTGCGCTGTGCTGGCGGTTGGATCGTTCATCTCTTCCTTCGGCTTAGGCCTTCTTCTCTTCGCCCTCGTCGGCGCCGCCGGCCTCGAGCATCGCCGTCCGGACATCCTGGGCGGCGTTCTTGATTTCCTGCATCTTCTTGCGGGCGCGGACCTTGGCCGCTTTGTTGCCGCCCTCACCCTTGAGGACCTCGA
>DASPMT010000285.1:0-5731 GCA_035626935.1 Phycisphaerales bacterium
ATCGACGAGCGGTTGGCCTTGTCGAAGCTCGCCTTGAAGATGTAGCTCATCCCGTGCTTTGCGCACGCATCCCTGGCGACGCGGCCCACGCTGAGCCCGAGCTCTTTGCTCTCCAGCACACAGGGGCCGCAGATCACCGCCAGCGGACGTCCCGATCCGTTCGTGCGTCCGCCACCGACCGCCACCCCGCCGACCCGGCACACCTTGCTCATGCGCCGAGTCTAGTCGCGGGCGACGCCATCTTCGCCCTTCTGGAGCGCCGCCAGCCGTCCCGGTGCGGGTGGATTCTCCGGATGGAACAACCGCCGGGACAAGCGTCCGCACGCGCACCCCACACTCGCAGCAGTCCACCTCGCCGTTACCCCTACGGAGCGTCCGAATCCTGACCGTTGAAGAAGAGATCGATGAACACGATGAAGTCGTTGCTGTCCAGCACACCGTCGCCGCCGGGAGCGCCGCCGACCTTTCCCATGTCGCAACGCGCGTCGGTGCTGAAGAACCAGTCGATGAACACGATGAAGTCGTTGTTGTCCAGCGTGCCGTCCTGACCCTCCGAACCGCCCGCGCGGCCGATGTCGGCCGCGGCGAAACGCGGCACCATCTTGCGGATGCGCCCGCCGAACTCGCAGATGAACAGTTCACCGCTGTTGTCCTCGCCGAACGCAACGGGGTTGGAGAGCGGCGGCGGCGTCACGCCGTTGATCGGCTGGTGGAGGCCGTCCGTCATCACGGTGACGTCGGTCATCAGATAATCCTCGGTTGACCGCACACCGGAGAAGACGTGATTGGAGCAGAAGTCGCTCCAGAAAAACCGGCCTGACCAGCTGGGGATCTGCGTGCCGCGGTAGACGAACCCACCGTTGACCGAGCACCCGACCTCGGCGTCGCTGTAACCGGGGCGCGGCTCGTGCGGATAGACGTAGGCGGGGAAGCTGATGCGGGCCGGGTCGGCGCCGAGCGTGCCGAACGGACCGGCAACGTTCCCCTCGAAGCTCGGCCACCCGTAGTCCACGCCGGCGCGCCCGGCGGGGATGCAGGTGATCTCTTCCCAGGTCGACTCACCCACGTCTCCCATCCACAGCGCGCCGGTCTGACGATCGAAGGAGAACTGCCATGGGCTGCGCAGGCCGACCGCCCAGACCTCCGGCAGCGCGCCGGGCTGCGCTGCGTACGGGTTGGTCGCTGGGATGCCGTAGTTACGGAACGGGTCGAGCGGGAAGTCGTCGCGTCCGTTGGTGACGTCCAGGCGCAGCATCTTGCCGAAGTAGACGCCGGGGTTCCGGGCCGCGAGCAGGCCCATGTTCCCCTCGTCGCCCTTGGCGAAGTAGAGGTAGCCGTCGGGCCCGAACCGCAGGCAGCCGCCGTGGTGATAAACACCGATCGGGGCGGTGAAGATCAGCTCGCGGGACTCGGGAAGGAAGCGGGCCGGGTTGGCCGGGTCGCGCGTGTAGCGGCAGATCACGCCGGTGTCGATTCCCGTCTCCTGCGTTGTGTAAAAGACGTACGCCTTACCGCTCTGCTGATAGTCGGGCGGGAACGCCAACCCGAGCAGCCCGCGGTTGCCGGGCGAAAAGACGCGGCTGGTGATATCCAGAGCGGGCGTAGGCGCGGTCGAGTAGGTCTCGGCGCGACCGTCACGGCTGACGTTCAGCACCAGGATCTGACCCGTCTTCCCGATCACAAAGAGGCGTGAGTCGTTCCCCGGTTCGGGGATTACACCGATGGGCTGGTTGATTCCGCTGGCGACTGTCACCAGCACTCCGCTGTTGGCTTGTGCCAGAGCGGACGACGCGGTCGCGGCGCCCAGCGTCGCGGTGAGGAAGGACGCCGGCACGATCCAGTTGTTGTTACGCAATCTCAAAGCCTCCGTGACTCATTTCCCATGTACCCGCCCGGCGGGCGAGTCCATAGGTACGCGGTCACCCGTCGGATGGGTTATAGGGTCTTCATCCCCAGATTTGAGGGGGGCGTTTGCAGCGACTGGGGGCGGGTCCGACACGGCAGGGTTTTTACCAATTGTCGAGGCCTGCGGGAAGTTACGCTCCGCAGCTGAGGCAGACCCGGGTCACTGACCGCTTACAGGCCGTCGAAGAAAGCGTCAATGAACGCGATGAAGTCGTTGTTGTCCAGGCGCTGATCGACGCCGCGGGCGCCCCCTTGCTTCCCCATGTCGGCGCGGGGGTCGTTATTGAAGAAGAAGTCGATGAAGACGACGAAGTCGTTGTTGTCGAACTGGCCATCGGGGCCGGCCGTGCCGCCTTGGCCGCCGACATCCGCAAGCGGCGGCTGAGCGCCCTGCGGCACGATGCGGCGGATGCGGCCGGCGACGAGTTCGACCAGGTAGACCTCGCCGTCGTTGTCCTGAGCCAGTGAGACCACGTAGCGGATGGGCGGGGGCGTGACACCACCGACGGTTGACGTCAGCACGATGGACCAGTCCTGCAGGTCCGTCCAAGCGCCCGTCTCACCGACCCGGGCCGACCAGATGCGCCACGAGTAGGTGTCGGCGAAGATGAACCGGCCGCGCCACGGGCGGATGTTGCCGCCGCGGTACACCAGCCCGCCGGTGTTGCACGGTCCGGCCTGCCAGGAGGCGTAGCCGCCCGCGTCCGGCTGCGCCGCAGAGTGCGGGTAGGCGTAAACCGGCTGGGTGAGCGTGCCGAGATCGAACCCGCCGGTGTCGAAACCGGTGACACGGTTCCCCTCGCGGGCGCGCCAGCCGAAGTTTCGGCCGGCGACGGTGCCGGCGGGCGCATAGTCGATCTCTTCCCACAGGTTGAGGCCGACATCGCCGAGCCAAAGGTCGCCGTTCCAGGCGTCGAAGCTCCACTGCCATGGGTTGCGCAGGCCGCGAGCAAGGATCTCAGGGAGCCCGTCGACACCGCCGGGGTACGCGTTGCCGACGGGGACGCGGTAGTTGCGGAGCGGATCGGCGGGGAAATCGTCCTGCGCGGGGCCGCCGGCGACGTCGATGCGGAGCAACTTGCCGAACGGCTCGAAGGGGTTGAGGGCGCGGTTCTCGTCGTCCTGCTCGCTCCCGCCGTCGCCGAGGGCGAACCAGAGCGTACCGTCGGGCGCGAACCGCAACGTGCCGCCGTTGTGGCCGGTGTACGGCTTAGGGATCGCCAGAACCAGCCGCTCGCTCGCGGGATCGACGCGGTCGGGGTTGGACGGATCGCGCCGGTACTCGACGATGACGCTGCGTCCGCGCTGCGTGCAGAAATTGCCGCCGTTGACGAAGAAGGTCCAGTCGATTGAGCCGTCGGGGATGGCGTCTGACGGGTCGGTGTTGGGGTTGGACTGGTTGTAATTGACGTAGAGCCGCCCGCTGCTTGGGTAATCGAGCGCGAACGCGACGGAGTAGAACCCCTGCTCGACCTCGCGCGTGGGCGTCCACTGGGCCGCGTTGTGCGGGACGGTCGCGCCGCCGTGGCGGACCAGGCGCGGCACGACCGCGTTGCTCTGGTCGCGGAGGGCGTTGCCCTGGGCATCGCGGAAGAACGGGCCGGCGGCGTCGAGGGCGGCGAGGTCGAGGAAGGGCTGCGGGAGGAGAGCGAACGTCTTGTTCCCCTGAGCATCGGTCTGAACGCTGATGACCCGCAGTCGACCCGCGCGCTCGGCGACGATCAGACGCGTGTCATCGCCCGGCATGGGCGTCATCGACACCGGTTCGGCGAGGCCGGCGACCACCGTCTCCACATTGCCGTAATCCTGCGCCACCGCCGCGCCCCAGCAGAGCGCGGCGGTGAAGATGGTTGTCAGCACGCGTCGCATCGACCGCCTCCGCCGTTCCGTTCCGCCAGGTCACTCCTGCTCGAAGAACGCGTCGATGAAGGCGACAAAGTCGTTGTTGTCGAGCATCTGGTCGACGCCGCGCAGGCCGCCCTGCTTGCCCATGTCGGCCCGCGGGTCGCCGTTGAAGAAGAAGTCGATGAAGACGACGAAGTCGTTGTTGTCGAACAGTCCGTCAGCGCCGGGCAACCCGCCCTGGATGCCGACGTCGGCCATCGGGGGCTGGGCGCCCTGCGGCACCAGCTTGCGGATGCGACCGCCGATCTGCACGATGAACATCTCGCCGTCGTTGTCCTCGCCGAAGGCGACGATGTTGCTGAACGCGGGCGGGGTCACATTGTTGATCGTGCTGCGCCAAGCGCCCGAGTACTCCTCGAGCCCCACCGCGGCGGGGGTGCCGGCGCCGGCGGCGACGTTGGCGTTGAACGCCCAGACCTGGCTGGCATATGTGTCGGCGAAGAAGTACTTGCCGCGCAGGGGGCGGATGGCGTGCCCACGGTAGACGATGCCGCCGGCGACGGACGCGCCGTCTTGCTTGTTGGTGTAGTTCCCGTTGGTGCCGGGCTGGCTGAAGCTGTGCGGGTAGACGTACACCGGCGAGGTCAGGTTGCTGATGTCATGACCGCCGCTGCTGAGGCCGGTGCTGATGAGGCCCTCGCGAACGCGCCAGCCGTAGTTCAGGCCGGCGCCGCCGTTGCCGACGACGTGGTTGATCTCCTCCCACAGTCCTTGCCCGACATCGGCGATCCACATGTCGCCGTTCCAGCGATCGAACGACCAGCGCCAGGGGTTGCGCAGGCCGCGGGCCCAGATCTCGGGGCGACCACCGCCGGCGGCGTACGGATTGCCGGCGGGGATGCCGTAGTTGCGGTTGGCGTCGGCGGGGAAGTCGTCGACAAAGGGGTTGATGCGGATCATCTTGCCGAGAAGCTGGTTTGGGTTGAGCGCGCGGTTGTTGGGGTCGTTGCCGCTGCCGCCGTCGCCGAACCCGGCGTAGAGCAGGCCGTCGCGGCCGAAGAACATCGTGCAACCGTTGTGGTTGGTGAAGTCGTCGGGGTGGGTAAGGACCATCCGCTCGGTGGATGTGTCGGCGAGGCTGGCGTTGTTCGCATCGCGTTGGAACTCGAAGATGACGTTGTTGCCGGCGTTGGTCGCGTTGAACGGGTTCTGCTGGCTGCCGTTGCCGCCGAGCGAGAACGGGATCACGCCATTGGCGGCGGGGTTGCTCATGCAGTAGTAGATGTAGAACTTGCGGCTTGTCTGATAGTCAGGCGCAAAGGCAAGGCCGAGAAGACCCTGCTCCCCGCCGCGGTTGACGGGGTAGGTGTTGCCGTTGCTGATCACGGGGTTGCCGCCGTTGCGGACGATGCGAGGGATGACCGTGCCGGTCTGGTCCTGAAGCGGGTTGCCGCCGCCATCACGGAAAAAAGGGTTGGCGGCGTCGAGGGCGTTGAGGTCGAGGAAGGGGTTCGGGGCGAGGGCGTAGGTCTTGTTGCCGAGGCCGTCGATCGTCACGTTCACGATACGGATACGGCCGCCCTGCTCGACAATGAAGAGGCGCGTGTCGTCACCGGGGCATGCATACAGACCCACAGGCGAACTGAGGCCGCTGGTGATGATGTCTTGAACATTGGCGTAGTCCTGCGCGAGAACGGGAGCGGCCGCGGCGGCGAACAAGGAAGCGGCGACAGCGAGCGAGCGGAGCGTGGTCATGGCGGCATCTCCAAGGATGTGGACTGGGTTATTCGGACTTCGGCGCGACGTGTCGGTGCGCACCGATCCCCCCCCGGGTGGGCCCGGCGGGAGTGATACGCGGTCATCGAGGGGCGGTTCCAGGCAAGGCTGAATGTTGCCCGCTCTGCCCGCACTCGGCCATGAAACGGAGATGAAGTGCTGGCAGGCTGGGCAACCTGCCGGGCTTACTTCGTTGCCGAGGGGG
>DASPMT010000286.1:0-2884 GCA_035626935.1 Phycisphaerales bacterium
CGCCTGGTCCACGGGCGTTGATCCGTCGATGCCCCGTTACTGAACCACGTCAGGCACCAGGTTCACAGGCGCCACGGGCGAAATGAACCCAAGCCGGCCGGTGTGTGGCTTCTGTAAGCGCAAAGTGAAAAGACCCCCGCGTTGCCGCGGGGGTCCGGGTGCTGACCTTTGGCACGCCCGGGTCGTTTAGCGGCGACGACGGGCGGCGGCGAGCATGCCCATGCCCATCAGCGCGGCTGCGCCGGGGGTGGGGACGCCCCAAGTGAAAGAGTACGTAGGTGCGAACATGGAGCGACCGGGGCCGACCTGCATGGCGAAGGTCGAGCTGCCGGCCTGCGTGGGGGCCGACTGCAGGGCACCCTGGATCTGCGCGTAGGCGTCGATCAGAATGGTGCGCTGCTGGTTGACGTCGGTCGGCATGACCACGAAGCGGTAGATGTTGGCCCAGGGAGAGAACGTCACGCCATCGCTGGGGATCGGGGTGCCGTCGACGTTGAGGGGGTGGGCCGAGCCGTTGACGCCCCAGGGGTTCTCGGCGAAGCCGTCACCGTCGTCGTCAACGTCGCCGTCGCCGTCAACGTCGGTGTCGGCGCGGGTACCGTCAACGTAAGAGTCGAAGCTGAAGATCCGGTCGTTGAACGCGCCGGAGCCGCCGTTGTCGAGCGCTCCGTTCTCATTGAGGGAGACGCCGGGGAACGCGGCGGAGCCCGCGGTGTTGGCGCTCGGACCGTTGTTGAAACCGCCGGTGCGGTAGCCGACGCCGCGGCCGTGGAGGGTGTTGGCAGGGTTTGCCGGGTTGTTGATAGCGCCGCGCTGGATCGAAGAAAGACCGACCGGGTCGGTCATGGTGATAAACGAGGTGTTGGGAGCGGCCGGCGGCGATACGCGGACGATGCCCCAGTTCTCGCCGACCGACTGTGCAACACGGGCCTGGATCCAGAAGCCGATCTGGGTCGCGGTGTTGGACAGCGGGCGCTGCGTCCAGAGGCCCGAGGGAGCGCCGGCATCGCCGTCAGCGATGATCCGGAACTCGTAGGTGTAGCCGGTGGGGTTCGGGGTTACGACCTGGGCAGAAGCGGCAACGGCAAGACCGACGACCGCCAAAGCGGCCACAACAGTGGGCTTGATCACGGGAATCTCCCTCATCCAAATCTCTCTGACCTCGAGAATCGCGCCAACAGAGGCGTGATCCGACACACGCTGAGAGTACCTCGTGATTTTCGGGCCTGCAAGCGGGTGCCCACCTTTTCGGGACTGATTACAGGTTCTTGATGGGGAGGCGCCCGCTCAGATCGGGTGAAGCACTGAGTGCCGGGGTGTTCGGCGTAAACTTGGGCAACCCGATGACGTTTGGTGCGCCGAGACGCGCCGTCGATACCTGTCAAAAAACACAAGGGCCCCGCCGAAGCGGGGCCCTTGATTCAAATCAGGATATCAGCCTTCGCGAATCCCCGTGAGGGATTAGCGACGACGACGCATGGCGGCCAGGCCACCGAGGCCGAGCATCGCGGCAGCGCCCGGGGTGGGGACGACCGTGAAGGTGTAGGTAGCATCCTCGAGCTGACCGGGGGACAGCTGCATGGCGTACGAAGCGCCACCGGGGCTCGTGGGGGACGCCTGGATGGCGCCGTTGACGAGAGCCGAAGCGTTCAGCACGATGTTGCGGAGGCTGTTGAAGTCGGTGACATCAACATAGAAGCGGTAGACGTTCGCCCAGGGAGCAAACGTGCCATCGCTGGGGTGGGGAACGCCGGGAACCGCGGCGTTGGCGTTGCCGCCGTTGACGCGCCAGGGCTGCTCGGGCGAGCCATCCCCGTTGTCATCGACGTCACCGTCGCCGTCGGCGTCGGTGTCGGCGCGGGTCGCACCGACGTAGGAGTCGAAGCCGTAGATGCGGGTCATCAGGGCGCCGGCGCCGCCGTTGTCAAGGCCGCCGTTCTCGTTGCCCGCGCCACCCGGGAAGGGGACGCTGCCCGGCGTGTTGCCGGTGTTGCCGCTGTTGGCGCCGCCGTTGCGGTAGCCAAGGCCGCGACCGAAGAGCGACGCACCGCTGTTGGCCGCACCGCGGCTCAGCGAGGAAGCGCCGGCCGGGTCGACGAGGGCGATGAACGAAGCGCCGCCGCCGGCGGGCGACGAAACGCGAGTCACGCCCCAGTTCTGGCCCTCAGTCTGCGAGACGCGGGCCTGCAGCCAGAAGCCGATACGGGTGGCGGTGACGTTGTTGCGGTCACCGATGTTGAACGTGGTGCTGGCGGACGCACCGTTGGGCGAGCCCACATCGCCGTCAGCGATCAGGCGCAGCTCCATGTTGTACTGAGCCTGAGCCGAGGCAGCGAGGCCAGCGGCCGCAACGATACCGGACAGAACGATCTTATTCACGTGCTTCTCCTTCTTCCTACCACTTTGGAAATAGAACGACGCGGAAGCAAATACGACGACGAGAACAACATACTTGACGGTCTGGAGGCTGTCAAGGCAATTGGTCGAAAAGGCCGCAAAAACCCACTCTACTGCTGTGAGCGCTTCGCAAACTTCCCAGATTCACACGGGTTTTCCGCTGTATCTAGGCAAAATCCCCCCTTCGTTCTACGGCTGCTGCGCGGCCAGCCGCGCAGGCTCCGAAAAGGGCAAACGCCAAAAAACGCTGTGATTTCAGGGGCTCGGCGCGACCATCTCGGCGGCGATCACCCGCAGCGCGGGAAGCGTCGAGTCGGCTGCCGGACTGAGCAGGATCAACCGCGTACCACCCGGTCCAGACACCGTCCGCGGGATGTAGGACCCCGCGACCAGCCGGGCCGGAACGCCCGAGCCCGACCAAAAGTCGACCCCACGCGCGGAGGCCATCACCAGGCCCGACGCGACCGGCGAATGCACCCTCGCAGCG